>JBDSUN010000200.1:0-19212 GCA_039927735.1 Acidimicrobiales bacterium
GTACCGAAAAACTCAGGCCATGCGCTTGCCCCGGCCCGTGGTACGGGTCCTGGCCGAGGATGACCACCTCGACCTGCTCGAACGGGGTGAGGTGCAGGGCGGCGAACACCTCGTCGTGGGACGGGTAGACGGCGTGCTGCGCCCGTTCGTCGGCCACGAAGCGCTGGAGCTCGGGCCAGTAGGGCTTGGCCAGCTCCGCCCGCAGGATCGGGTTCCAGTCCGTGCGCGCAGCCACCGACCCGACCGTAGGGCGACGCCGGTGACGAACGGGTGTTCGCTCTGTCACACCCGGCGGCGTAGGTTCTCGCCATGGCCAAGGTGAGGACGATCTACCGGTGCAGCGACTGCGGAGGTGCCGAACCCAAGTGGGCGGGCCGCTGCTCGACCTGCGAGGCGTGGAACACGCTGGTGGAAGAGCCCGACCGGCCGAGCCAGGCGACGGGCGACGGGCGGTTCGGAGGCAGCCCGGCCACGCCGGTGCCCATCGCAGAGGTGGACACGGAGGCGTGGGCGCCGACCGCCACCGGCATCGGGGAGCTCGATCGCGTGCTCCAAGGGGGGCTGGTGCCCGGGTCGGTCACCCTGCTGGGCGGCGAGCCCGGCATCGGGAAGTCCACCGTGCTCCTGCAGGCGCTGGCCGGGCTGGCCCGCGCAGGGCAGCGGTGCCTCTACGTCACCGCGGAGGAGTCGGCCCAGCAGGTGCGGCTGCGTGCGGAGCGACTCGGCACCCTGCCGCCCGAGCTGTGGCTGGTGAGCGACACGGCCCTGCCCCGCGTGCTGGCCCACATCGACACCGTGGCGCCGACGGTCGTGGCCGTCGACTCCATCCAGGCCGTCTTCGATCCCGCCCTGGCCTCGGCGCCCGGATCGGTGGCCCAGGTGCGCGAGTGCGCCCATCGCCTGGTGCGGATGGCCAAGGATCGTGCCATCGCCACCGTCCTGGTCGGTCACGTCACCAAGGACGGCGGGCTGGCCGGTCCGAGGGTGCTCGAGCACCTCGTCGACACAGTGCTGTCCTTCGAGGGCGAGCGCCACCACGCCCTGCGCCTCCTGCGGGCGGTGAAGCACCGGTTCGGCTCCACCGACGAGCTCGGGCTGTTCGAGATGACCGACGGGGGCCTGGAGGGGGTGCCCGATCCCTCGGCGCTGTTCCTCGCCGATCGGCGCCCCGGCATCCCGGGTTCGGTGGTGGCTCCGGTGCTCGACGGCAACCGCCCGCTCCTCGTCGAGGTGCAGGCCCTGGTCACCCACTCCCGCATCCCCACCCCGCGCCGGTCAGCCCAGGGGCTCGACGGCGGCCGCCTGGCGCTGGTGATCGCGGTGCTCGAACAGCGGGTCGGGGCCGGCTTCCACCAGGCCGACGTGCACTCCGTGGTGGCGGGAGGGGTGAAGGCGGTCGAGCCCGGGGCCGATCTCGCCATCGCTCTGGCTCTGGTGTCGGCCTTGGCCGGAGTCGCGCTGCGGGACGATCTCGTCGCCTGTGGAGAGGTCGGCCTCGGCGGTGAGCTGCGCCAGGTGCACCAGACGGCGCGCCGACTGGCCGAGGCGGCCCGACTCGGCTTCCGCACCGCACTCGTGCCGGCCAGCGCCCCTGCCAGCGCCCCGGGCCTCGAGGTGGTGCGGGCGGCCACCCTGGCCGAGGCCATCGACCTGGCCGGCTTCCTCAAGGCCGACCTCGGCGGTGTCATCGACGTGCAGGAGCCCACGGGTGCGACGGACCGACCGGTGCCCATCGGGAGCCGACGGGCGTCCTGAGTCGCCCCTTGCCAGACGCCTGTCCGTAGGGTCGCCCACTACGATCCGTCGATGGCCCCTCGCCGCAGCGCCGCGCTCATCAGGGCGCTGAGCGTGGTGGCCCCGGGCACCCACCTGCGCTCTGGGCTCGATCGGATCCTCCAGGCCAAGATGGGCGGCCTGGTCGTGGTGGGCGACGGCCCCGAAGTGCTCAACATCTGCTCGGGTGGGTTCCTGCTCGACGCCGGCTTCAGCCCCCAGCGGCTGTCCGAGCTGGCCAAGATGGACGGCGCCATCATCCTGGCCTCCGATGCCAGCCGGATCGCCCGGGCCAACGTGCACCTCGTCCCCAACCCCAACGTGCCCACCTCGGAGACCGGCACCCGCCACCGCACGGCCGAGCGGGTGGCCCGGTCCATCGACGTCCCGGTGATCTCAATCTCGGAGGACATGGCCATCGTCGCCGTCTACGCCGGCGACCAGAAGCACACGCTGGAACCCATCCCTCGGCTGCTCACGCGCGCCAACCAGGCCATCCAGACCTTGGAGCGCTACCGCAACCGGCTCGACGAGGTCACCGGCGGGCTGTCCACGGTCGAGGTCGAGGATCTCGTGACCGTGCGGGACGTCGTGCTGGTGCTGCAGCGCACCGAGATGGTGCGGCGCGTGGCCGAAGAGATCGAGCTGGGGATCATCGAGCTCGGCATCGAGGGCCGGCTCGTGCAGCTCCAGCTCGAGGAGCTCATGGGCGGGGTGGAGAACGACCGCCGGCTCGTCATCAAGGACTACTTCCACGAGGAGTCCAACTGGCACGTCGGCGAGGCCCTCGAGGCACTCGCCGACCTCACCACCGAGGACCTGCTCGACCTCCGGGCCGTTGGTGCTGCCCTCCACCTGCCCGACAAGCGACGCGACCTCGAGGAGGGCCTGCAGCCTCGGGGCTACCGGCTGCTGGCCAAGATCCCCCGGCTCCCGGAGCCGATCGTCGAGCGGATCGTCACCCGGTTCGGCAACCTCCAGAAGATCATGCGGGCGACCATCGACGACCTCGACGACGTGTCCGGCGTCGGGGAGACGCGCGCCCGCTCCATCAAGGAAGGTCTCTCCCGTCTGGCTGAGTCCAGCATCCTCGACCGCTACACCTGACGCAGCCCGTGCTGCGTGCAGTTTGCAGCGGCAGCCTGACGGGTACGGGGGATCGCCATGGACGCCATCACCCTGCTCAAGGACGACCACAAGACCGTCGAGGCGCTGTTCAAGCGGTTCGAGAAGGCGGGCGACAACGCCCACGTCGAGAAGGGCGAGATCGTCCGCAGCATCATCGAGGAGCTGTCCGGTCACGCCGCCGTGGAGGAGCAGCTGTTCTACCCGGTCACGCGCGCCACGGTGCCGGAGACCGAGGACATCGTCCTCGAGAGCCTGGAGGAGCACCACATCGTCAAGTGGGTCCTCTCCGAGCTCGACGGCATGGATCCCGAGGACGAGCGCTTCGTGGCCAAGGTCACCGTCCTCATGGAGAACGTGCGCCACCACGTGAAGGAAGAAGAAGCGGAGTACTTCCCCATGGTGCGCGACGAGCTCGGTCGGAATGCGCTCAACGACCTCGGCGACGCCATGGAGGCCGCCAAGCAGGTGGCTCCCACCCACCCGCACCCTCGGGCCCCCGACGTGCCCCCGGGCAACCTGCTCGCCGGGACCGCAGCCGGCGTCGTGGACCGGATCGGGGACACCGTGAGCGGCCTCGCCCAGGGTGGCGTGACGGCGGTGGGCGACGTGATCGCCACGGTGCTCCGGCGCAAGCAGCCGACCGTCTCGCCGACCGGCTCCAAGGGCACCCGGAAGACGGCCCGCAAGGTGCGCGCCAGCGCCAGCGACGCTCGTGGCTCGGTGGCCAAGCAGGCCAAGCGGGCCAAGCGAACGGGCACGAGCACGGCCAAGGCAGCCGCTCGGGGCGCCACCCAGACGGCCAAGGCGGCCAAGGCCGGGAGCAAGGGCACCGCCACCTCGGCTCGCAAGGCCACCAAGCGAACGGCCACCACGGCCAAGCGCGGGGTCACCGCCACGGCGCGAAAGGCCACCAAGACGGCCAAGGCAGCCAAGTCCGCCACCAAGGGCACCGCCACCTCGACGCGCAAGGCCACCAAGCGAACGTCGACGACGGCGAAGCGGGCGGCCACCACCACCGCCCGCACGGCCAAGAAGGCCGTCAAGAGCACCGCCTCCACGGCCAAGCGCAGCGCCCGCAGCCGCTGACGCCCCACCCACCTGCCCGCCAGGCGGGCGGCTAGACAACGTCCATGCGCACGACCCTCGCCTCCGGGACGCCCGTCGGCATCGCCCTGCCCTCGGATGGGCGCCAGCCCACCCAGGGGTTGGTGCTGATCCCCGACGTCATGGGGCTCCGTCAGCTCTTCGACGAACACATCCAGCGCCTAGCCGACGAGGAGGGTTGGGCCGTGGTGGCCGTGGAGCCCTGGCCGGGGCGGGAGCACCTGACGTTGGAGGAACGGCTCGAGCTGGTGGCATCCATCGACGACGGGGCCTTCCTCGCCGATCTGGTGGCGGCGGCAGACCTGCTCGAGGTGAAGCCGGTGGGGATCACCGGGTTCTGCATGGGCGGCATGTTCGCGCTGAAGGCGGCCGGAACCGGTCGCTTCCACCGCGCGGTGGCGTTCTACGGGATGCTCAAGGTCCCCGAGGGCTGGCGGGGCGAGGGCGCCATCGAACCCCTCGACGCGGTGCAGGCGGCCGAAGCCTGTCCGGCCATGGCCATCGTCGGCAGCGAGGACCGCTGGACACCCGAGGATGATGTCGCCGAGGCCGAGGCAGCTGGTGTCACGGTGGTGCGCTACGAAGGCGCCGACCACGGCTTCGTGCACGACGACTCCAGGCCGGCCCACCGCCCCGCCGACGCCGCCGACGCCTGGCAGAGAGCCATCTCGTTCCTGCGCTGATCCGCCCTATCTGGCTCTTCGTGTCAGCTGTTCGCGATCGAGGATGACGTAGCGGCGCTCAGACTGGTCGATCCAGCCGAGGCGAACGAAGCTGGAGATGGCCTTGTTGACGCGCTCCCGGGAGGCCCCGACCATGCCGGCCAGCTCCTCCTGGGTGACGGGGAGGACGAACTCGTCCTGCCCATCGCCGAGCTCGATGAGGCGCTTGGCCGTCCGGCCGGTGACGTCGAGGAAGACGGAGTCGGCCAGGGCCGAGTCCATGCTCCGGATCCGGCCGGTGAGCAGTGCCACGACCCCCCACAGCAGCTCCGGACGGGTCTCGAAGACCTGCCGCACCGGACCGAAGGGGACCTCCATGATCTGCGAGGGCTCCAGTGCCCGCGCCTCGGCCGACCGCCCGAGCCCGTCGAGGAAGCCCATCTCGCCGAAGAGGTCGCCTCGCTCCATGAGGGCGAAGACCGACTCGCGCCCGTCGTCGGACTTGCTGGCGATGGCGATCCGCCCGTCCTCGACCACATAGAGGTGCTCCGGCTCCGCCCCCTCCGTGAAGATGACGTCGCCGCGCCGCAGGTTTCGCGGCACGACGGAGGCCACGACCAGGTCCAGGGCCTCGTCGTCGAGGTCGGCGAAGAGCTCCGTGCCCCGCAAAAGGTCTCTGTCCACCACAGGACGAGCCTAGTGACGGATTTCACGCAGGGTAACGTCCCCGCCCATGTCGACCTGGGCGATCGTGGTGGCGGGCGGCAGCGGCGAGCGGTTCGGCCAGCGCAAGCAGTACCTCGCCCTCGGTGCCGAGCGGGTGCTCGACTGGGCCCTGCGGTCGGCCGCAGAGCGAACCGACGGCGTGGTCCTGGTGGTGCCGGCCGATGTCGCCCACCAACCAGAACCGCTCGCCACCACGGTGGTGGCCGGCGGCGCCTCCCGGTCGGCCTCAGTACGGGCGGGCCTCGTGGCGGTGCCCGCCGACGCCAGCGTGATCGTGGTCCACGACGCCGCTCGTCCGGTACCGGTGCCCGGGGTCTGGGACCGGGTGCTGGCGGCGGTGAGGGCGGGCGCCGATGCGGCCGTGCCGGTCGTGCCGATCTCGGACACCTTGCGGGAGGTGGGTGGCGGCACCGCCGATCGTTCCCGCTTCGTGGCGGTGCAGACACCCCAGGCCTTTCGGGCCGACGCGCTGCGAGCCGCGCATGCTCGACGGCCCGAGGGCACCGACGATGCGTCGCTCATCGACGCCGCTGGTGGCAGGGTGGACGTCGTGGACGGCGACCCAGCCAACATCAAGGTCACGACCCCCCTCGACCTCAGCGTGGCGGAGCTGTTGTGCCGATGACCACCATCCGGGTGGGCCAGGGCTTCGACGTCCACCCCTTCAGCGATGACCCCGCCCGGGCGCTCGTGCTCGGTGGGGTGGTGTTCACCGGCGAACGGGGGCTGGCCGGCCACAGCGATGCCGACGTCATCGCCCACGCCGTCACCGACGCGCTGCTCGGCGCCGCCGGTCTCGGCGACATCGGTGAGCACTTTCCCGACACCGATCCGTCGCTGGCCGGCGCCGACAGCCTGGGACTCCTGCGACAGGCCGCCGCCGATGTGCGGGCAGCCGGCTGGGAGCCGGGCAACGTCGACTGCACCGTGGTGCTGGAGGCGCCCAAGCTGGCGCCTCGACGGGCGGAGGTGCAGCAGAACCTCACCGACGCCGTCGGTGCACCTGTCTCGGTGAAGGGCAAGCGGGCCGAGGGCTTGGGCGCCCTTGGCCGCCGCGAGGGCATTGCCTGCCTCGCAGTGGCGTTGGTGTCAGGAGGTCCAGCATGACGAAGCCTCCCCGCAAGGGCACCAAGAAGCGGTCGTCCACCCCGCCCCGCCTAGCCGCCCGGCGTGCCACCGCCGGCGCGCCTCGCCCCAGGCAGGGGTCGAGCTCGGGCAAGCGCCAGGGCCTCGGCGGCGACCAGGTGGAGGGTCGTCAGGCCGTGCGAGAGCTGCTGATGGGCGGTCGTCGCAAGGTTCGGGAGATCTGGCTCCTCGCCGAGCAGGACCCCTCCGACGCCCTCGACGACATCGTGGAGCTGGCTGGCGCCGAGCGAGTGCCCGTGCGCCAGATCGGCCGAGGGAAGTTCTTCGCCGAGGCCCGGTGCGAGGCGCCGCAGGGAGTGCTGGCCAAGGCTGCCCCGTTGGCGGAGACGGCGTTGGACGACCTCGCCACCGCTCGACCTGGCGGCCGGCCACCGTTCCTGGTGGCCGTCGACGGCGTCACCGACCCGGGCAACCTCGGCGCCCTGCTGCGCTCGGCCGAATGCGCCGGCGCCACCGGCATCGTGCTGCCCCGCCACCGTGCCGTCCACGTCACCCCCACCGTCACCAAGGCGGCGGCGGGAGCGGTGGAGCACCTCGCCTTCGCCATCGTCGGTGGCCTCCCCGCCGCCCTCCAGCAGCTGTCGAAGCACGGCGTCTGGGTCGTGGGCCTGGACGGCGAGGGAGCGGTCGGGCTGTGGGACCTCCCGGCGGCCGACGGCCCCATCGTCCTGGTGCTCGGGTCCGAGGGGAGCGGGTTGTCCCGCCTGGTCCGCCAGCGCTGCGACGAGATCGCCCGGATCCCCCTCCGCGGAGCGCTCGACTCCCTGAACGTGGCCACCGCCGGCGCCTTGGCGTGCTTCGAGGTGGCTCGGGCTCGCTCCCGCTCCTGACCCCTTCGGACGAGTCCGTTCGGGCGCGGACCGAGGAGCTCATCCACGTCAACCGCGGCACGGCCGACCACCATGAAGACCTCGCCCTCGCCGAGAGCCCCGATGGTCACTCGTCGGCGAGGACGCGACCGGGAGCTGTCCGACGGGCTCGACGGGCGGGCGCCACCGCAGCGAGGTTGCCGAGTGCCAGCAGGATGACGAGGATCGCCGCCAGCTGGGCGTACGGCACGCTGGGATCGGTCCTGACCCCGATGCGATCGATGTAGGTCGAGTACGCGACTCGGCCTGCGGCAACCCCCAACTGGAGAGCGGCGACGGCGACGGCGACCACGAGGAAGGTCACCTGCCAGTGCAGGATGCTGCTGACCCAGCGATCGTCCGCCCCGAGGGCCCGTAGCACGGCCAGATCTCGGTGACGGCGGCGCGATGACGTGATCAGCTGGTGGGACAGGCTCAGCAGGAGGAGCGCGGCGAGGGCGCCGACCACAGGAAGGGCGTGGTGCGGGCACGCTGCAGGTTGACCACCTCCGACGGCCGGTCGAGTGGCCCGACGGTGATCCCTGTCGCCTCGCGGATCCGGTCCGCAACGCCAGCTGCCCCCGGCCGGAGCCGGACCGTCGCCACGCTCGACGACGCCTCAGGGTCGAGCCGCCGGAGCCCGTCGAGCGTGACGACGCCGCCTTCGCCTATGCCGTCTCCGCCCTCGATCGCTGGGATCAATCCCAGCCCTGTCACCTGGAAGGTGGCGGGTCCGTTGGCGCCGATGACCACGACATCGTCGCCCACCCCGACGTCGAGCTGCCGAGCCGCGACCCGTCCGAGCAAGATGTCGTCGGCCCCGCGGACCAGGCGGCCGACGAGCACCTCGGGCTCCAGCGCGCCTCGCACGGTCTCCATGCCGGTCACGTCCAGCGAGGTGGAGCCGACGTTGGCGAGGACCGTGCCGAACAGGGTGAGATCCGTGACATCGGGATCGTCCTCCAACACGCTGCGCAGGGCTTCGGGGACCGAGTCGCCTCCGGCGCCCGTGGCGAAGTCGAAGTTGGCTCCGTAGCGCGCCGGCTCATCGATGAAACTGTTCACGCTCGCCCCGAAGGTCAGCGCACCGACGAGCACGCCGAGGACGAGCACGAGTCCGATGACGGGGGCCCGAACGGTGCCAGGGTCGCGAGGGTGGCGGGTCAACGCGAACCGACTGCCGATGGCCGCTGGGCCCAGTCGGAACTGGCTCGCCAGTCGTTCGGCTCGTCCGGGTCGGTGCGGCGCCTCGGGCGGGCGGTCCCCGAGCAGCAACGAGATGAGCACCCACGTCACGAGGGAGGCGGCGACGAGGAACGGCCCGAAGGCGTGCACGAGCGGCTCGAAGAGCCGGCCGGGGATGGGCTCCAGCCGCTCCGCGAAGCCGATCGGGAACAGCCCGGACGCCGCGAAGGCCAGCCCTCCGGCTGCCACCGACCCGATGACGACGGGCAGGGCGACGGCGCTCAGGGGGTCTGCGACCAGCTGCGCTCGCGTGAGGCCGATGGCGGTCAGGGCCTGTCGCTGCGCAGCCGGCGGGCGCACCTGTCGGCTCAGCAGCTGACCGAGGACGGCGAGCGCGGCCACGGCGACGATGGTCGTCAGAACCGCCAAGCCCTGCCCCTGAGCGCGCACCGAGGCCCGAACCTCAGCGGGTACCAGCTCGGCGCGCTCCAGGCCGAAGCGTCACCACGCGGCAGGCCGTCGAGCTGAGCTCGGAGGTCGTCGAGGGTGGCGGACGGCGCGAGGGCCACCAATCCGACGCTGCTCGCCAGCCCCACGTCGCCGGCATCGAGTAGGGCCGCTGGAAAGAGGGCCAGTGGCGTCTCGTCCTCGAGCTCGTTCGGCCCGTCGATCACCCCGACGAGGGTCACCGGCAGCGTCGGGCCCGCAGGCTCGGCTACGTCGAAGCCGAGCTCGTCCGCCTGTGCCTGGGTGATCGTCAGCAGCCGCAACCGATCGCCCACCTGTGCCTTGGACTCGGTCAGCCAGGAGCGCGTCGCCACGAACCCACCCGGAATCGCCGGGTCGAGCGGTCGACCCTCGATCACCCGGGCGCCGAAGGCTCGGGGCGAGCCGGCGAACACGAAGCCCTCGATGGGCTCGGCGTCGTGATCGCCGATCACCCCGCCGAAGACGAAGGTCGCGCTCTCAGCGTCAGCCACTGCAGGGAGCCCCTCGACCTCGGCGATCCGCGGGCGTCCGCCGAACTGCTCGAGGGCGACCTCGAACGTGCGCCCCAGGGAGGTGGTGTACCGCTCGGGTGCGCTGAGGGTGCGAACCACCCCAACGGTGAGGATCAGCACGAGGCCACCGACCACGGCGACCACCACGGCGACCGTGACGGCTCCGGCCCAGCTGGTGCGGAGCTGGCGGCGAACGCGGTACCAGACCGGGACCATCACCTCAGTGAACCCTTGGACAGCTCAGCCGACAATGGCGGGAGCACACCCTTGGGGAGGGGGTCAACCCCCCCTTTGGGAGATGCCTGGCGTAGCGTCGGGCGCGCCCTGGCGGAATGCGGCATCCTCGGGCATCCACCTCGTCTGCAAGCTGGACGGCTGATCGGGCACGGCTTCATGGAAGCGAGCCGCTCTACTGCACCCGCACCTACGTGCTCAGCGATCGGCGGACCAGCGCCGGATCGCGGGCGCTCCTCACCGCACCGATGCAAGTGCGGTTGCGTCCGCGTCGCGGGTCCGCTCCGAGCGCGCCGTCATGGCCCGCGGGGCAAGGTACATTGCCGCGGTGCCAGTGCCCACCACGGGGACCTCGCCCTGGGTGCGGCGCGGGGCGCTGGCCGCTCTCGTGGTCGTGCTCGTGGTCGCCGGGACGCTGTGGTGGCGCCGGCCCGAGCGCAGCGTGGTGCTGGTCGGCGACTCGATCGCCCAGGAGACGACGCCCTACCTGCGGGACGCGCTGGGCGGCACGCGCCTGATCGAGAAGTACTTCGGTGGGACGGCCCCCTGCGACTGGCTGGACAACGATCTCCGCGCCACGAGCCACCGCGTCGTCGCGCTCTCCTTCACTGGGAACTCGTTCACGCCGTGCATGGCTGACGGGCAAGGCGGGTTCCTCCACGGCCAGGCGCTGCTCGACCGCTACCGCCTCGACCTGACCACCCTCGTCGACGGCGTCGCGTCAACCGGTGCCGCGGTGTTGCTGGTGGGCCAGCCGGCACGGGGCCCGGCGGCGGCGGACGGCACGGATGCCGCCATGGAGGTGGCCGGGATCAACGCGATCTACAAGGATCTCGCTGATGCAGACCCTGCCGACGAGGTCACGTTCGTCGACGCGGGCGCTCAGGTCGAGACGCCCGACGGCGCCTTCGCCGAATCCCTCCCGTGCCGGCCGGGTGAGGCGGAGTGCGGACCGGGCGGCCAGAACCCCGTCCGCAACGCCGACGGCGTCCACCTGTGCGTGAGCTCTGGGGAGGACCCGTGCCAGGGGTACTCGTCCGGCGCCTTCCGCTTCGCCGCTGGCATCGCAAAGGCCGTGCAGGAGCTCTGAGCGCCGACCTCAGTGCGGCTCGACGGCCGTGCCGCCGGCCGCCTCGAAGCCCTGACCACGACCTGTGTGGAGCCGGGTGCCGGAATCGAACCGACGACATCTTCTTTACAAGAGAAGTGCTCTGCCAACTGAGCTAACCCGGCGTGCGTCGACCGCCAAGGTACCGCTGGAGGCGGAGGGTCCTTGATCGGCGCGCGCTCAGCGGCCACCCTGGACCCGATGGCACTCACCGACCGCGACCGGGCGATCCTCGACTTCGAGCGCAGCTGGTGGACGGAGGCGGGTCCGAAGGACACGGCCATCCGCGAGCGGTTCGAGCTCTCGGGCACCCGCTACTACCAGCTGCTCACCGAGCTGCTCGACGACCCCGACGCCCTGGACCACGATCCGCTCCTCGTCCGGCGGTTGCGCCGAGTGCGCGAGCGTCGCCGTCGGGCCCGGGTCGAGGGGCGCCCGATGAGCCAGCTCGACCGGCG
Organism: Acidimicrobiales bacterium; assembly: GCA_039927735.1. Taxonomy (GTDB): domain Bacteria; phylum Actinomycetota; class Acidimicrobiia; order Acidimicrobiales; family VFJN01; genus VFJN01. The sequence goes on from JBDSUN010000200.1 coordinate 11,374, forward strand.
ATAGGGGAGAATCCACCCATGGCTCGACGGCGACCCACCGAACCGACCGCCAACCCCGCCCGGGGCGCCGCCCTCGTGGTGGTGGCCGTGGTGATCGGGCTCTTCCTGCTGCGCAACGGGCTCGACACCTCCGAGGCCATCACGAGCAACCCCGGTGACGGTGAGCAGGCCACCGACAGCGAGCCCAGCGACGGCACCGCCGGCACAGACGACGGCACGACCACCACCACGGTGGCCCTGCGGGCACCCGCCGAGGTCCCCACCATCGTCCTCAACGACTCCACCACCGCCGGAGTGGCCGGCACCTACAGCGACGCCTTGGCGGCGGCTGGCTACACCCTCACCAACCCTGACGGCGCCAACGCCGACGCCGACGGCGACTCCGCCGTGACGCAGGTCTTCTTCCTCCCAGGCTTCGACGCCGAGGCGGCCGCCGTGGCCGTGGCCATCGGCGCCCCGGCCACCGTCGTCCCGACCGCCCTGCCCACCCCGCCTCCCGGTCCCATCGCCAGCGCCAGCGTGGTCGTGGTGATCGGCACGGACCTCGCCGGCGTCACGCCCACCACCGCAGTGGCCGGCGCCGGTGGTACCACGACCACCGCCGCGACCTAACGGCCGACCGCACCCGCACCGTCGCGCCTCTAGGGTCTCGTCGGTGGATGCGCTCGCCCGGCTGCGGAGCTCGCCGGCCACCACCGGCATCTTCCTCGACTTCGATGGCACCCTGGCGCCGATCGTCGCCGCCGCCGAGGACGCCCGGCCGCTCCCGGGGGTGGGCGAGCTGCTGCTGCAGCTCGATGCGACCTTCGGGGTCGTGGCCATCGTGTCGGGTCGGCCCGTCGCCTACCTCGCCGCCCACCTGCCGACGGCCCTCGAGATGCACGGGCTCTACGGCCTGGAGACGTCGTTGGGCGGCGTGCCCGCCCAGCACACGGATGCCCTCGCCTGGCGAGCGGCGGTCGATGCGGTGGTGGCCGCGGTGCGCGCCGACGGACCCGACGGCATCGACATCGAGCCCAAGGGGCTGTCCTTGACCTTGCACTTCCGCCGCCATCCGGAGATCGCCGATGCCGCTCTGGCCTGGGCCACCGCAGCGGCCGATCGGTCGGGCCTCGAGCTGCGCACGGCCAAGATGTCGCTCGAGCTGCACCCGCCGGTGGCCGTCGACAAGGGCACGGTGGTGGAGGCCCGGGCCGCAGGGATGACGGCGGCCTGCTACATCGGCGATGACCGCGGCGACCTCCCGGCCTTCGCTGCCCTCGACCGGCTGGCAGCTGCCGGTGTGGCCACTGTCAAGGTGGCCGTCCTCACCTCCGATGCCGATCCGGAGCTCTTGGCCCAGGCCGACGAGCAGGTGGGGGGGCCGTCCGGCGCCCTTGCCTTCCTGCGGGCACTAGTGCCCTGAGCCGGCGGCGGTGAGCTGGTCGGCCAGCCAGTGGGCGGGCGTGCGGGCCTCCGCCAGAGCTCGCAGCCGCGCGGCCCGCTCGGCCCGCTCCGGGGCCGGCATGGTGAGCGACTGGTGCAGCGCCTCCGCGGTGCCGGCCACGTCGAACGGCGGCACGCGCACGGCGGCGGGATGGAGCCGCTCCCACGCTCCGGCTTCGGGGGACAGGGCCAGCACCGCGTCGCGCTCGTTCACCAGCGCGCCCTCGGACGCCACGAGGTTGAGCCCGTCCCGGATCGGGTTCACGAGGAGGACGTCGGCCCGTCGCAGGAGGGCGACGGAGCGGGGGAAGTCGTCCTGCACGTCGAGCTCGATGGGGGTCCATCCGTCGGTGCCGAACCGATCGTTGATGGTTGCGATCTCTTGGTCGATCTGTTCGCGATAGGCGGCGTAGCCGGGGACGCTGGACCGCGAGGCGTAGGCGGTGGCCACGAACACGACGCCACCCCGGTGCTCGGGGTGCTGGTCGAGGAGGGTGGCGTAGGCCTGGAAGCCCCGCACCAGGTTCTTCGACAGCTCGACGCGGTCGACCCGACCGATGACGAGTCGATCGCCGACTCGCGCGTCGAGGAGGGACAGCTCGCGCTGGCACTCGGGTGACGCGGCCGCCTTGCGGATGTCGTCGGGATCCGAGGCGAGGGGGGCCACGAAGGCGGTGGGTTCGAGGCCGGCCAGCACCTTTGCCGAGGCCCCGAAGTCCTCGGACCACCGGGTGCTGTGGAACCCGCAGGCCCGATGGGCGGCCAGGCCCTGCAGGAGCTCCCGGACCGCGGTGTCCGGCAGCGCACCCAACCAGACCGGGGGAGCGAACGGGGTGTGGTGGAAGTGCACGCAGGCGAGGTCCGGGCGGAGCTGGCCCAGGCGGGCGGCGACCAGGCAGAGGTGATAGTCCTGCACCAGCACGGCGGCGCCGTCGGGGGCCACCCCGGCCACTGCGTCCGCAAAGGCGTGGTTCACGGTCCGGTACGCGTCCCACGCGTCGGGCCAGGAGGCGTCGAAGGTCGGTGCGCGGGGCAGGTCCCAGAGGCCGTGGTGCGCGAACCAGAGCACCTCGTTGCTGACGACGTCATAGGCCAGGCGATAGGTCTCGGGGTCGAGGGCGAGCATCCCCACCCGGAACCCGCCGGCCTCCACCACCCCACTGGCCGCGGCCTCGCGGTCGCCGTCGGTCATGGCCGCGGCCAGCCACGTCGCGCCGCTCTGGGCGATGAGGGGCCCGATGCCGGAGACCAGCCCGCCGGCGCCGCGGCGGCTGGCGAGGGTGCCGTCCGCCTGACGCTCGAAGGTGACCGGGCCGCGGTTGGAGACGAGCACGATCGGCCGGTCGCTGGGCATGGGAGGCAACGGTAGTGATCGCCGTGAGCCACGATGGCAGCCATGCGAAGCGCAGTCGTAGGCAGGAGCACGGCGACGGCCGATCGCCTGCGGCGTGGTGCGACGCCCGGAGACGCACGACGCGTGGTGGCGGCTCCCGACAAGCTCCGAGGCACCGCCACCGCCACCGAGGTGGCCGGCGCCATCCACCGCGCCGCCGACGCGGCCGGCTGGGCGTGCGACGAGGTGCCGATGGCCGATGGCGGCGAAGGGACGCTCGAGGCGCTGGGGGGCCCCAACCGCACCAGCACCGTGACGGGCCCGTTGGGGGCGCCGGTCGTCGCCGCCTGGCGTCTGGCCGATGGCGTCGCAGTCATCGAGATGGCGCGCGCCTCAGGGCTCGACCTGGTCGGCGGGGCGGAGGGCAACGATCCCGTGGCCGCCACGAGCGCTGGCACCGGCCAGCTCATCGTGGAGGCCATCGACAAGGGCGCCACCGGGTCATCGTCGGGCTGGGCGGTTCGGCCACCACCGACGGCGGGTTGGCCGCCCTTCGAGCCCTGCACCCGCTCGGACGTCTCAAGGGCGTCGACCTCGTGGTGGCCTGCGACGCCATGGTGCCGTTCCTCGGCGCCGCCACGCTCTTCGGCGCCCAGAAGGGGGCCACCCCCGCCCAGATCGAGCTCCTCCGCCGGCGCCTGGAGCGGCTGGCGCAGGTGTACCTCACTGAGCACGGCGTCGACGTCCTCGACCTCGCCGGCTCGGGAGCGGCCGGTGGCCTGGCGGGCGGTCTGGCGGCGGCCGGGGCCCAGCTGGTGAGCGGCTTCGACCTCGTGGCCGACGAGGTGGCGCTCGACGAGCATCTCGAAGGTGCTGATCTCGTGATCACGGCGGAGGGCTTCCTCGACGCCCAGAGCTTCGAGGGCAAGGTCGTGGGTGGGGTTGCGGCGCTGGCGCAGGCCATCGGGGTCCCGGCGGTGGCCGTCGTCGGCCAGGTGTTCGACGATGCCGGCGCCCGCATCGACGCCGTCAGCCTGGTCGACCGGTTCGGCGAGGAGCGGGCCCAGACCGACACCCTGGCCTGCATCGAAGCGGTGGTTGGTGACGTGCTGGCCCACCGCGAGGCATGATCGGGGTCCTGCGCACCTGCACCGGGGGACCATGACCGACGACCTCAGCCAGCTCGACGCCACCGGCCAGGCCGAGCTCGTACGCTCGGGTCAGGCCAGCCCGCTCGAGCTGGTGGACGCCGCCATCGAGCGCATCGAGCGGGTCAACCCCGAGCTGAACGCCGTCATCACCCCGCTGTTCGACGGTGCCAGAGCGCAGGCGGCCTCCGTCGAGCTGCCGGACGGACCCTTCCGGGGCGTGCCCTTCGTGCTCAAGGACCTGGCCGCCCACTCGGCCGGCGACCCCTTCCACGAGGGCATGGCCTTCCTCAAGGAGCTCGGGTGGACCGAGCGGGAGGACACGGTGCTCGCGGCGCGCTTCCGGGCGGCGGGGCTCATCACGGTGGGCAAGACGAACACGCCGGAGATCGGCATCCTGCCCACCACGGAGCCGGTCGCCTACGGCCCCACCCGCAACCCCTGGGACACCACCCGCTCGACCGGCGGTTCGAGCGGCGGCTCGGCGGCTGCCGTCGCGGCCGGCCTGGTGCCGATGGGCCACGCCAACGACGGCGGTGGGTCCATCCGCATCCCGGCCAGCGAGTGCGGGCTGGTGGGACTCAAGCCGACGCGCGGGCGGGTGTCGACGGGTCCCGAGTTCGGCGATGTCATGGGCGGGCTCACCTGCGAGCTGGCGGTGTCGCGCTCGGTGCGGGACACGGCCACCCTGCTCGACGCCGTCCACGGCATGGAGCCCGGCGATCCCTACACCGCCCCCACCCCCGAGCGCCCGTTCGCCGACGAGGTGGGGGCCGAGGTCGAACGCCTGCGCATCGGGCTGATGATCGAGAGCCCCGGCGGCACGGTGGCGGTCCATCCCGATTGCGTCGCCGCCACCGAAGCCGCTGCCCGCCTGCTGGAGTCGCTCGGGCACGAGGTCGACACTTCGCACCCCAAGGCGCTCGACGACCCGGACTACACCGGGCACTTCATCACCAACTGGGCCGCCGGCGCCGCCTGGAACCTCGACTACTGGACCCGGCGCACCGGCACCGAGGTCGGGCCGTCGGATGTCGAACCGCTCACGTGGGCGCTGGCCGAGCTCGGTCGCTCGGCCAACGCGGCCGAGTGGCTGTGGGCGCGTGAGTGGCTCCAGGTCAACGCGCGGGAGACGGCGGCCTGGTGGACCGAGGGCCATGACCTGCTCCTCACCCCCACCATCGCCGAACCGCCGCCGCTCCTCGGCACCTTCGACAGCCCGCCGGACAACCCGCTCCACGGGCTGTTCCGGGCCGCCGAGGTAGTGCCCTTCACGCCGCCCTTCAACGGCACCGGCCAGCCGGCCATCTCGCTGCCGCTGCACTGGAACGCCGACGGCCTCCCCATCGGGGTGCAGCTGGTGGCCGCCTTCGGGCGGGAGGACCTGCTCCTCCGGGTCGCCGCCCAGCTCGAGACAGCCCAGCCTTGGGCGGAGCGGAGACCCACTGTCCACGCCTGAGGTCATCGAGGAGGAACCACCGCAGATGATCGAGCGGGTCCGGCGGGCGGGGTCGGTCAGCTGGGCGCTGTGCGGTCTGGCCGCCGTCATCGCCCTGCTCGGCCTCATCGTCTACGTGTTCCGCGTCGTCTGGCCGCCGCTGATCCTCGCCGCCGCCATCGTCTTCCTGCTCAACCCCATCGTGACGCGGTTGCAGGCCCGCCACATCCCGCGGGCGCTCGGCACGGCGTTGTCCTACCTCGGCGTGCTGGCGGTGCTGGTGCTCGTCGGGCTCCTGATCGCGCCCCTGGCCACCCGCCAGTACGACGACCTCGCCGAGCGATGGCCCGAGCTGCGGGAGGACCTCGAGAACCAGATCGACGACCTCGCCGACCGGTCCGAGGAGGGGCAGTGGCCGATCCGGGTCCCCACCTACCAGGAGCTGGAGGACCAGTTCTCGGCCGAGGATGCGGCCGACACGAACCAGGATGGCCAGCTCAGCGAAGCAGAGAAGCAGGAGCGCTTCGCGTCCCAGATCGACACCGCACGCGAGCTGGCCCTCAGCGTCTTCCACGTCGGCATCATCTTCGTGCTGGCGCCGATCATCGCCTTCTACCTGCTCGTCGACCTCCCCCACATCCGCAAGGTCTTCCGGTCACTCGTGCCGCCTCGGGCACGAGGCGACGCCATGGTCGTGGTCCGCCGGCTCGGCACGGCCATCGGTGGCTACTTCCGCGGCCAGCTGGCGGTGGCGGCGGTGGTGGGCGTCATGTCGTCGATCGGGATGCTCATCATCGACCTGCCGTTCTGGCTGATCGTCGGGATGATCGCCGGTGTGTTCAACATGATCCCGCTGATCGGCCCCTACATCGGTGCCGTGCCGGGCATCATCATCGCCATCACGACCGGCGGGGGCGTTAGCAAGGCCATCTGGGTGGTCGTGGTGATGACCATCGTGCAGCAGATCGACAACCACTTCATCAGCCCGATCGTGATGCAGCGAGCGGTCAAGCTCCACCCGGCGGTGGTCATGCTGGCCCTCCTCGCCGGCGGCACGCTGGGCGGGTTCTTCGGGCTCCTGCTGGCCGTGCCCGCCACCGCCGTGCTCAAGATCATCGTGGGCCACGCCTGGCGCCACTTCGTCCTCGGTGAGCCGCTCGACGAGCTCGAGGCGCAGTGGGAGGCCGAGGATCAGGACGACGTTCCCGGCGGCGTCGTCGAGCATGTGGCCGACAACGAGGAGAACGATGGTGACGGCGGTGGCGCCGTCAGCCCCGAGGAGCCCGTCCCCGCCGGGACTTGAGCGACACCATCGCCTTGGCCATGGTGTCCAGCGCGGCACTCGGCTCGGCGGGTCCCGCCGGGGTCGGATCGCTGATGGCCAGCTCCGCCCGCTCGATGCTGCAGCCGGTCAGCGCCTGCAGGAGCTCGGCGAGCCGGTGGCCGGTGGGGGGGTTGTCGAGGTCGATGATCACGGACTCGCTCTGGACGATCTCGGTGACCGCCATGGTGGTGCTCCAGACTCGCCCTGCCGTTGGTGGTTGCTCTCTTCGCACCATCGACCACTCTCCGTGGTCACCTTGAGCGATTTCCTGGGCCATACGACCTAGTCCCAATCGTTCTGAAGCCCCACGAACCGGGCACTCGAGCGCCTGCCGGGAATGGCCGGCGGATGTCTCGGGTTCAGTACGATCGCCATGCCACCCCCGTCGTGAGGAACCGTCCCGATGAGCGTCACCGTCCGCGTGCCCACCACCCTTCGCACCCTCACGGGTGGCGCATCCGAGGTGGCGGTCGACGGCGCCACCGTCGGTGACGTCCTGGCTGCCCTCGAGGCCCAGCACCCTGGCTTCGCCGAGCGCATCCTCGATGACGAGGGCGGGCTCCGCCGCTTCGTCAACGTCTTCGTGGCTGACGACGACGTCCGGTTCCTCGAGGCACTGGCCACCCCCGTTCCCGACGGCGAGACCGTCTCCATCATCCCCGCCGTCGCCGGGGGGTAGCCGATTAGCACTCAACGGTTGCGAGTGCTGATCCCGGGTGCTTGACTGGGCTAGCAGTCCCGCACCGAGAGTGCTAACGCAACGACCCCGCTACGGAGGACCATCCACTCGTGTCCAAGATCATCGCCTTCGACGAAGAGGCCCGCCGCGGCCTCGAAGCCGGCATGAACAAGCTCGCCGACGCCGTGCGCGTCACCCTCGGCCCCAAGGGCCGAAACGTCGTCCTCGACAAGAAGTGGGGCGCCCCCACCATCACCAAGGACGGCGTCTCCGTCGCCAAGGAGATCGACCTCGAGGATCCCTACGAGAAGATCGGTGCGGAGCTCGTCAAGGAGGTCGCCAAGAAGACCGACGACGTGGCCGGCGACGGCACCACCACCGCCACCGTGCTGGCCTGGGCCATGGTCCGCGAGGGCCTGCGCAACGTGGCCGCCGGCGCCAACCCGATGGCCCTCAAGCGGGGCATCGAGGCCGGTGTCGAAGCCGCCGTGG
>JBDSUN010000201.1:0-4136 GCA_039927735.1 Acidimicrobiales bacterium
AGAACGTCCCGATCATCACGAGCACTGCCCAGTACATGAGGAACATCGTCATCAAGGAGATGGCGAACTTCCGGTTCTCCGGCTTGTTGCTCGGGTTGCGGTCTGTATACGGAGCCAGGATGAGCCCCACCAGCGCCATCCCCGGCAGCATCACGCCGGCGACCATCGGATGGAACCACTTCAGCAGCTCCTGGAGGCCGAGGAAGTACCACGGCGCCTTGGACGGGTTCGGCGTCTGGTTGACGTTGGCCAGCTCGAGGAGCGGCGCGTTGACGAACACGGAGAACACCAGCAGGAAGGCGGTGCAGGCCAAGGCGGCCACGAACTCCACCACCAAGAGGTGGGGCCACACGTGGACCTTGTCCTGGGGCATGGCCTTGACGTCCTGGATGGAGCCGGACTTCACCACCGTGAGGAGGCGCTGGGTGTGCCCGCCAGGGCCGGTGGCGACCGGCGCCGCCACGGCCGGGGCCACGGCGGTGGCCACGCCACCGCCGCCGCCGGCGGTGGCGACCTCGGTGGAGCCGTCGCCGCCCGCGGAGGCGGCCTTGGCCGCCTTCGAGCGCTCGAGGAGGTGAGCCGGGATCTTGCTCTCGGCGTCGGACGGGGGCACGGCGTCTCCACCCGTGGCGGGGGCGTCGGCGGGCGCCCCGCTGGCGGCGGCCGCCTTCGCGCGTGCCTCTTCGGCTCGCTTGCGAAGATGTTCGGTGATCTCAGTCATGCCTTGCCTCCCTCGATCACAGCGGTCCGGAGATGCCGCCGTCCTTGCGCACCCGCCAGAAGTGGATCGCCATGAAGATGACGATCACGAACGGGAGCATCAGGACGTGGAGCACGTACCAGCGTAGGAGCGTGTCGGTACCGATCTCGGCGCCTCCCAGGAGCACGAAGCGCACCTGGTTCCCGAAGACCGGCGTGTAGCCCATCATGTTGGTGCCCACCGTGACCGCCCAGAGGGCCAGCTGGTCCCACGGCAGCAGGTACCCGGTGAACGACAGCAGCAGCGTGAGCAGAAGCAGCACCACGCCGATCACCCAGTTGAACTCCCGGGGCGGCTTGTAGGCGCCGTGGTAGAAGACGCGGGCCATGTGCAGGAACACCGAGAGCACCATGAGGTGGGCGCCCCATCGGTGCATGTTCCGCACCAGCAGACCGAAGGTGACGGAGGTCTGCAGGGTGTAGATGTCGTCCCAGGCCTGGGCGGCGGTGGGCCGGTAGAAGAACATCAGGAAGATGCCCGTCACGGTCAGCAGGATGAAGAGGAAGAACGACAGGCCGCCGAGGCAGAGCGTGTAGCTCACCTTCACCGCGTGGCGCTTCACCTTCACCGGGTGCAGGTGGTACAGCACCGAGTTCATGATCACGTACGACCGGTTCCGGGGCGAGTCGGTGTAGCCGTTCCGGAAGATCGAGCCGGGTCGGAAGATCGAGTTCCACGCCTGGCTCCCCTGGACGTTCTCGGGGAGCTTCTTGAGCCCCTCCGCGATGCGCTCGCCGGTGCTCTTGCCGTCCATGGTGTCTGCCAAGGTGCCTCTCCTACCCCAGCCTCATGCCGTAGCCGTAGCCGTGGGTGTTGGTGCGCTGATGGAAGTCGCCGCCAGGGTCCGGGTCGCTGACCTTCCCCATGATGATGACGCCCGTGGGGCAGCGGTCGACGCAGAGGGCGCAGCGCGTGCACACGTCGTCGTCGATCACGAACACCACGTGGTCGCTCGGGTCGAGGCCCGGCTGGTCGACGCCGATCGACTCGTCCACCGCCGAGGTGGACACCATGTGGATGCACTTCCACGGGCAGATGTCCACGCAGCCTTCGCACATGATGCACTCGGACTGGTCGATGTGGATGAACTGCTTGGGCTTGACGGCCTTGCCCAGCCACGCCGCGTCGACCTCTTGGAGGACGTAGTCCTCCCGGAACTCGGGCATCGGGGGGTTGGCGTCTGTGCGGGCCACAGCGTGGTCAGGCCTTCCGCGCCAGGGGGCGGCCGTAGGTGGTGGTGGCGGGCACGACGGCCGGCTTCGGCTTGGACCGGTTCTGCCACTGCACCCAGTGGAAGACGTGCAGGGTGAGCCCCACGCCGTAGATCACCGTGACGACGATGTCGCGCAGCACCTGGTAGCTGATGGTAAAGGGCACGAACCGGTTCGGCTCGAGGAGGTCGAAGGGGCCGAAGAGGACGCGGTCGGACCGCCACCCCCACTCGGTGTCGGCGAGGGTGATCCACTGGTGCGGCACGACGCCGTACCAGAGGTTGAAGAGCAGGAAGGCGAAGGTGGCCGCCAGCATGGCCTCGCCCCACGTGAGGTAGCGGCCGGGCGCGCGACGCTTGCTGTAGGCCAGGATGGCCAGGTTGCCCATCAGGGCGACGATCACAGATGCGGCGAACGCGATCACTCGCGGCAGCTCCCTCGTGAATTCGCTCACATTGGTTCCGGACCCCATCCTACGGGTCCGGTCGGACCATTCCGGTCTAGCACGACCAGTTGATCGGAAACACATCGCGGCACCCGCCGAGATGCCCGTCCTGCCTGGCTTGGAGAGGGGTCCCGCGCGCGCCTAGGTTCGGGCCGACTGCGCCCGCCCGTTGGAGGACCCAACCGCGTGACCGAGATCCCCGAGCACCTGCTCAAGCGCTCCAAGGAGCGACGCTCCGCCATCGGCGACGACGGCCCCACCGAGGGTGCTCCCGCCGCCAGCGAAGCCGTCGAAGCCGCTCCCGCGGTGGCGCCGGTCGCCCCGGCCGCGGCCGCCCCAGCGGTACCCGAGCCGGCGAAGGTGCCCGAACCCGTGCGACCGGAGGTGGCCGCCGCCCTCAGTCGACGCAAGATCCCCTACTGGGCCATGCCCGTCCTGGCCGGCCTGCCGCTGTGGGCCTACGTGTACCAGGCCACGCTGGAACCCGCCCCCACCGGTGAGCTCACCCCAGCGGACGCCGGCGGCGAGATCTACGTCTCCTCCGCCTGCGCCGGTTGCCACCAGGCCGGCGGCGGCGGCAGTGCGGCCGTGCCAGCCCTCACCGAGGTCCTCGTCGACTGGCCTGACTTCCGGGACCAGATGATGTGGGTGCGCCTCGGGTCCACCGGATGGCAGGAGTACTCGGACACCTACGGGGCCAACGCCAAGCCGAGCCAGGGCGGCATGCCGGCCCATCCCAGCCTCACCGACCAGGAGCTGGCCGAGGTCATCCTCTACGAGCGGGTGCAGTTCGGCGAGATGGAGGAGGAGGGCGAGGAGTACGAGATGCTGCTCGAGATCGCCGAGGGCACCCTCACCTTCGCGGACGCCGGCCTCGGGGAGCTGTCCACCGAGATCGGCGTCGACGAAGCCAGCCTCGCCGCTGGCTGATGCCGCTCCGCCCGCTCCCATCGGCACACTGATCGGGTGACCGCCACCCCGCACCGCCACGACGTCCTCGTCATAGGTGGCGGCCCGGCCGGGGCGGCGGCCGGCCACTGTCTGGCCCGCTCGGGTCGGGACGTCGTCATCGTCGAGAAGAAGACGTTCCCGCGCGAGAAGACCTGCGGCGACGGGCTGACGCCGAGAGCGGTCACCCAGCTCCGAGCGATGGGGCTGGAGGAGAAGATCGCCGCCAACCACCATCGCTACGACGGCCTGCGCTGCATCGCCCATGGCGTCACCCTCGAGCTGAAGTGGCCCGAGCACCCCGTGCACCCGAGCCATGGGTACGTCGTGCGCCGGCGCGACCTCGACACGATGGTGGCCGAGGAGGCCGTCGCCCGGGGCGCCACCCTGCTGCAGGGCACCGAGGCCCTTCGGCCCATCCTGCGCGACGGCCTGCTCACCGGCGCCGTTGTGAAGGACAAGGAGACCGGCGAGGAGCGCGAGCTGCTGGCCCGCTACGTCGTCATCGCCGACGGCTCGCTCTCCCGGTTCGGTCGCGCGCTGGGCAACCAGCGGGACAAGCGCCTCCCGCAGGGCATGGCCATCCGTGGGTACTTCGAGAGCCCGATGCACGACGATCCCTGGATCGAGTCTGCCCTCGACGTGCGCGACCGCAACGGCGACGCCATGCCCGGCTACGGGTGGATCTTCCCGTGCGGCGACGGCACCATCAACGTCGGCATCGGCCTGCTCTCCACCTTCCGCGGCTGGCGCGACATCAACACCTCGTACC
>JBDSUN010000202.1:0-7673 GCA_039927735.1 Acidimicrobiales bacterium
GCCGGGATGATGGACGCCAAGCGTGCCCTCACCGAGACCGACGGTGACTTCGACGCCGCCGCCAAGTCCCTGCGCGAGAAGGGCCTGGCCAAGTCCGTCGACCGCTCCGATCGCGAGAACACCCAGGGTGTGGTCGCCGTCGCCACCACGGCGGAGTCGGCCGCCATCGTCGAGCTCAAGTGCGAGACGGACTTCGTAGCCAAGTCCGAGGAGTTCATCGGCGTCGCCCAGCAGCTGGCTGACGCGGTCGCCTCCGGTGGCTCCGTCGACGACCACAAGGAGCGCGTCGACGACCTGAAGGTGAAGCTCAAAGAGAACATCGACGTCGGTCGTGTCGAGCGCGTCGAGATCAGCGCCGGCCACGCCGTCGACACCTATCTGCACAAGCAGGAGGGTCGAGGCGTGAACGGCGTCATCGTGGTGCTCGACGGTGGCGACGTCGCCCTCGCCCACGAGGTGGCGGTGTCGGCTGCCTTCAGCAAGCCGAAGTACCTCGTCCGCACCGAGGTGCCCGAGGCCGACGCCACCGAGGAGCGGGCCACCCTCGAAGGCATCACCCGGGCCGAGGGCAAGCCGGAGCAGGCCATCGAGAAGATCGTCGAGGGCCGCCTCAACGCCTGGTTCAAGGACCAGGTCCTGCTGGAGCAGCCCTACGCCAAGGACGACAAGCAGTCGATCACCCAGCTGCTCGGCGAGGCCAAGATCGCCCGCTTCGCTCAGGTGTACATCGGCTCTTGAGGTGAGGACCGGCTACCAGCGGGTGATGCTGAAGCTGTCCGGCGAGGCCTTCGCCGGCCAGGACGGCAACCCCATCGACGGCAAGGTGGCAGAGTTCGTCGCCAACGAGATCGTCGATGCCCGTTCGCTGGGCGTCGACATCGCCGTGGTGGTCGGCGGGGGCAACATCTGGCGGGGGTTGACCGGCGCCGGGGCCGGCATGGACCGCGCCCAGGCCGACTACATGGGCATGCTCGCCACGGTCATGAACGCGCTGGCCCTGCAGGACACCATCGAGCGCCTGGGCCAGCCGACCCGGGTGCAGAGCGCCATCCACATGTCGCAGGTGGCTGAGCCGTACATCCGCCGCCGGGCCATCCGGCACCTCGAGAAGGGCCGGGTGGTCATCTTCGCCGGTGGCACCGGCAACCCGTTCTTCACCACGGACACCGCGGCGGCGCTCCGGGCCGTCGAGGTCGAGGCCGACGCCATGCTGCGGGGCACCCACTCCGGCGTGGACGGGCTGTACACCGACGACCCTCGCACCAACCCAGAGGCCACCCTCATCCGCGAGGTCACCTATCTCGACGTCCTGAATCGCGGCCTCCGGGCCATGGACTCCACCGCCATCACCCTCTGCATGGACAACGCCCTGCCGATCATCATGTTCGACCTGCTCGGCAAGGGGAACGTCCGGTCCATCCTCGAGGGAAACCCGATCGGTACTGTGGTTCGATGAGCATGGGAGGCCCACATGTCAGCTGAGCTGATCAAGCTCGTGCTGGACGACGCCGGCGAGAAGATGGCCAAGGCCGTCGACCATGCCCGCAAGGACTTCTCGGCCATCCGGACGGGGCGGGCTGCCCCCGCCCTCGTGGAGAAGCTCTCGGTCGAGTACTACGGCGGCCAGGTGCCGCTCCAGCAGATCGCTGGCTTTCAGGTGCCGGAAGCCCGGATGCTGGTCATCAGCCCCTACGACAAGACCTCCCTGGGGGCCATCGAGAAGGCCATCCAGCACTCTGACCTCGGGCTCAACCCCAGCAACGACGGACAGGTGATCCGCCTCTCGTTCCCGCAGCTCACGGCCGACCGTCGCAAGGAGCTGGTGCGGGTCGTCAAGGGGATGGCGGAGGACGGGCGGGTGGCGGTGCGAAACGTGCGTCGCAGCGCCCGACACGACCTCGACGGGCTGGTCAAGGAGGCGGACGTTCCCGAAGACGACATCACGCGTGCGGAGAAGGAGCTCGACCGCATCACCCACGCCCACGAGGCGGAGATCGACAAGGCCCTCGAGCACAAGGAAACCGAGCTGCTCGAGGTCTGACGCCACGCCCCGGCCACCGTGCCGGTGCGGGTGCCCAGACGAGCGATGGAGGTCGCATGACCGACGAACGCCCACCCGACCAGGATGACGAAGACAACAAGCGCACCGCGGCCCCCGGGGAGGGGGTGCGGATCATCGGTGCCGAGGAGGCCGCCGAGGCCGTCGAGCGGGGAGACGTCGCGCCGCGCCGCGGCGGTGACCAACCCCGCTACGGAGACCGCCCCACCTCGCCGTCCACTGACGGCCCGCGCCCGGTCCTGCGCTTCCCGCTGGGGTCATCGTCGGACCCCCGTGACATCGAGCGGCCTCCGGTGGCCAGCAGCGAACCGATCTCCGAGCCGGTCGAGCTCCCGCACTGGACCGAGCCGCCCACCGGGCAGGTGCCACAGATCCTCCCGGAGGGCCCAGCGACGACTGAAGGCGATGATGACGACTGGACGAGCTTCGCCACCTCCACGCCCCGCTGGCGCGACGACGCCACCTCGCTCGACGAGCACGAGGGCTTCGACGACATGCAGTCTTGGGGCGAGGAAGGCGACGATGACGAGCGCCCGCTCGGTGCCCTTGACGATCGGGAGCGACCTACCCACGACGACTACTTCTCCTTTGCCGACCTGGATGAGACCGGGACCAGCTCCCGCTCCGTGTTCGCCGAGGCGCCCTTCGCCGACGAGCGATCGGCCGACGACGAGCTCGTCGAGGCTGCTCCCGCCCGGCCGGCAGCCCGCTCCCGACGCGGACCCGACGAGGACCCCCGACCTCGGCGGGTGGCTCGCCCCGGCGGTGGTGATCGCGACGTCGGCCTCGCCGCTGCGGTGGGTGTCGGCTTCCTGGCGCTGGCCCTGATCCTGTTCAACATCGGTCCGTCGGCAGCCATGGTGCTCGTCACCGCAGTCGTCGGTGCGGCCGCCGCCGAGCTCTTCGGCGTCCTCCGCAAGGCTGGCTACGAGCCGGTGACGCTGGCCGGCATCGTGGGCAGCGTCAGCCTCGTGCTCGGCGCCTACAACAACGGCACGGCCATCGTCCCGGCGGTCCTCTTCCTCACCACCGCCGTCTGCCTCCTCTGGTACCTGGTCGGGGCGGCCACCGAGGCACCGGTCATGAACGTGGGGGTGACGCTGCTCGGCGTGCTCTGGGTGGGCCTCTTCGGCTCCTTCGCCGCCCTGATGCTGGGCCTGGGTGAGCCGGGCATCGGCATCCTCCTCGCCGCCATCCTCGGCACGGTCGGCTACGACGTCGGCGGGTTCTTCGTGGGGAAGAACGCCGGGCGACAACCGCTGTCGGCCGCCAGTCCCAACAAGACCGTCGAGGGACTCGTGGGTGGCTGTGTGGGGGCCGTGCTGGTCGTGGTCCTGGTGGCGTCGATCTTCGGGCTAGGCCCGATCGAAGGCTTTGCCGAGGGCATCCTCGTCGGCCTCGTCATCGCCCTCGCGGCTCCGCTCGGCGACCTCTGCCAATCCCTCGTCAAGCGCGACCTCGGCGTCAAGGACATGGGCACCCTCCTCCCCGGCCACGGAGGGCTCCTCGACCGCTTCGACTCCCTCCTCTTCGCCCTCCCCGCGGTCTACCTCCTCCTCACCGTGAAGGACTTCTTCTGACGGTCTCGTCCCCGACATGACTGCGTCGGGGACGAGCTTGGCGGCCTGGCGGCCGCTCCCTCGCCGTCCCCGTCGGTAGCCTTCCGCCTCGTGACCATCTCCGTTTCCTTGGCTGGGTCTACTGGCTCGATCGGGACGCAGACGCTCGAGGTGATCGCTGCGGAGCCGGAGCGGTTCTCCGTCGCTGCGCTCGGTGCGGGGTCGTCGCTCGACCTGTTGGTGGAGCAGGCGGCTCGGTTCCGGCCGGCGGTGGTGGCCATCGCAGATGACTCGCTCGCCGCTGGCCTGCGTGACCGGGTGCCGTCCGGCACCCACGTGGTCGCGGGGCCCGACGCCCTGGCCTCGATGGCGTCGCTCGGCGACGTGTGCGTCAACGGCGTGGTGGGCTTTGCCGGGCTGGGCGTCACGCTCGAGGCGCTCGGGTCGGGCACGCGGCTGGCGTTGGCCAACAAGGAGTCGCTCATCGCGGCCGGGCCCGTCGTACGGCGGGTGAGGGAGCAGCCCGGCGCCGGCGAGCTGGTGCCGGTGGACAGCGAGCACTGTGCGGTGCACCAGAGCCTGCGCGCTCAGCATCCGGAAGGCCGCAGCGGGGATTGGGTGAGCAGGATCGTCCTGACGGCGTCGGGCGGGCCCTTCCGGGGGCGGTCCAAGGCGGAGCTGGTCGACGTCACCATCGCCGATGCCCTGGCCCACCCCACCTGGTCGATGGGGCCGAAGATCACCATCGACTCGTCCACGTTGATGAACAAGGGCCTCGAGGTCATCGAGGCCCACGAGCTGTTCGACGTGGGCTACGACCGCATCGAGGTGGTGGTGCACCCTCAGTCCATCGTGCACTCGATGGCCGAGTTCACCGATGGGGCGACCATCGCCCAGCTCTCCCTGCCCACCATGCACCTCCCCATCGCCTACGCCCTGGCCTACCCGGAGCGAGTGGGGACGGCCTTCGGACGCATCGACTGGTGCACCCTCGGCCGCCTCGACTTCGAGCCGCCGGACCTCGCTGCCTTCCCCTGCCTCGGCCTGGCCTACGAAGCCGGCCGCATCGGGGAGACGGCTCCGGCCTGGCTCAACGCCGCCAACGAGGTGGCGGTGGCCGCCTTCCTCGAGGGTCGGATCCCGTGGATCGGCATCCCTGACGTCCTCACCGAGGTGCTTTCCCGGCATGATGGTGGGCACGCAGACAGCGTTGAGGCCGTGATCGACGCCGACCGGGCCGCCCGCACGATGGCCCAGACGGTGATCGCAGAGAGGTTCACCCCGTGACCGACACCACCGTCAGGCAGAGCGAGCCACCGCCGCCGCCCCCCCCGACCTCGCCGCAGGGCGACATCGCCGGGCTCGACTGGCGTCTCGGCATGCTGGTCGCCGCCATCGTGGCCTTGGGGGTCTTCGCCGGCAAGGGCTGGCTGCTCATCATCGGCGCTCTCGTGGTGATGATCTTCCTGCACGAGCTCGGGCACTACCTCACGGCCAAGTGGTCGGGCATGAAGGTGACCGAGTTCTTCCTGTTCTTCGGACCCAAGATCTGGTCGTTCAAGAAGGGCGACACGGAGTACGGCATCAAGCTCATCCCGCTGGGCGCCTACGTGCGGATCATCGGGATGAGCAACATCGATCCCGACGTCGCTCCCGAAGACGAGCCCCGCACGTTCCGCCAGCAGTCCTATCCCAAGCGCCTGCTCGTGGTGTCGGCCGGCTCGCTGATGCACCTGCTCCAGGCCTTCGTCCTCTTCGTCGTGGTGTTCTCGGTCCTCGGCGTCCCGGGCGAGAGCACCCTCGCCGAGCGACTCGGGGGCCCGACACCGGTCGAGTCCGACTGGACGGTGGGCGGCGTGGTGGACGGCTCGGCTGCGTTCGACGCCGGCCTGCGCCCCGGGGACGACCTGTTGAGCATCGGCGGCGAGCCGGTGGACACCTTCGCCGCCGTCGGGCCAGCGGTTGCGCCCAACCCCGGCGACGATGTCGAGCTGGTCGTGCTGCGCGACGGACGGGAGATCGTCCTCGATGCCACCCTCGGCACCAACGAGCGGGACCCATCCAAGGGCTTCCTCGGCATCGGCCCCGGCTTCGACCTCCCGGACGTGCGCGCCAACCCGCTGCGGGGGGCCGTCGAGTCGGGCCGACTGACGGGCGAGATCATGGGCCAGACCGTCCAGGGTCTGGCGTCGTTCTTCACCGGCGGCGTCGACGACTTCGCCGCCAGCGTCGCCGAGGGCGGTTCCGGCTCGGGTGACCCGACCCTGGAGGGCACCGGCAGAGGCGGGGGCCGGGCTCCCGGCGAGGGCGACGAGAACAGGCTCATCTCGATCTACGGGGTGGCCCGCATCGGCGCCGGCGCTAGCGAGGACGGCATGGTGAGCTTCCTGCTCCTCATGGCCGGGATCAACATCTCCATCGGCC
Organism: Acidimicrobiales bacterium; assembly: GCA_039927735.1. GTDB lineage: Bacteria > Actinomycetota > Acidimicrobiia > Acidimicrobiales > VFJN01 > VFJN01. The sequence continues at coordinate 6,043 of JBDSUN010000202.1, forward strand.
TGCTCAACATGGTGCCGCTGCTGCCCCTCGACGGCGGGCACGTGGCCATCGCCACCTACGAGCGGATCCGCTCCATCGGCGGTCGCCGCCACATGGCCGACGTCTCCCGCCTCCTGCCCCTCACCTACGCCGTGCTGCTGGCGATGCTGCTCCTCGGGGTGTCGTCGATCTACCTCGACATCGTCGATCCGATCGGCTGAGCCGGTGGAGCTCGGAACGTCGTCCTTCCCCCGTCGATCCACCCGGCAGGTGATGGTGGGGAGCGTGCCCGTGGGCGGAAACGCGCCGATCACCGTGCAGTCGATGACCATCACCAAGACGGCTGACGTCGAGGGCACCCTCCAGCAGATCTACGCGCTGGCCGGCGCCGGCGCCGACATCGTGCGCTGCACCTGCAACGAGATCGAGGCGGCCGAGGGCTTGGCCCAGATCGTGCCCCGCTCGCCGGTGCCGATCGTCGCCGACATCCACCACCAGTACAAGATGGCCCTGGCCGCCCTCGACGCCGGCGTGCAGTGCCTCCGCCTGAACCCCGGCAACATCCGCCGGCCCGAGCACATCAAGATCGTGGCCCAGGAGTGCAAGGACCGGGGCATCCCAATCCGCATCGGGGTCAACGGGGGCAGCCTCGATCCGAAGCTCTACGAGAAGCACGGCGGCAAGGTGACCCCCGAGGCGATGGTGGAGTCCGCCCAGCAGGAGCTCGCCTACTTCGAGGAGGTCGGCTTCGACGACGTGAAGATCTCCGTCAAGGCCTCCAGCGTCCCGCTGATGATCGAGGCCTACCGCCAGCTGGCCGACGCCACCGACCACCCGCTGCACCTGGGGGTCACCGAGGCCGGCCCGCCCCCGGTGGGCACCCTCAAGGCCACCGCCGGCATGGCGACCCTCCTGGCCGAGGGCATCGGCGACACCATCCGCTACAGCCTCACCGCCGACCCGGTGGAGGAGGCTCGCGCCGGCCGCCAGCTGCTGGAGACCCTCGGCCTCCGGGAGCGCAAGAACATCGACCTCATCGCCTGCCCGAGCTGCGGCCGGGCGGAGATCGACGTCATCCAGGTGGCCAACGACGCCATGGTCGCCTTCGGAGAGCGAGAGATCCCGCTGCAGGTCGCCGTCATGGGCTGCGTCGTCAACGGTCCCGGCGAGGCGCGCGACGCTGACATCGGCATCGCCGCCGGCAACAAGCGCGGCCACCTCTTCGTGAAGGGCCGCAACGTGGCCGTGGTGCCGGAGGACGAGATGGTGTCGTCGCTGGTCGAGTGGGCCGAGTTCATCCACGAGCACGGCGCCGAAGCCGCCATCGCCCGGGTCGACACCGCCAAGGCCGAGCGGGAGGCCGAGAAGGACCGCGCCGCCCTCCTCGCCGAGCAGGGCGACGACGCCAACGCCAGCGAGCAGCGGGTCGAGCTGATCCACAAGCGCATCAAGGACTGAGGAAGCGGCGCCTACCATCGCCCGATGGCCAAGGCTCCCATCCTCACCCCCCAGGCGGACGACTTCCCCCGCTGGTACCAGGAGGTGCTGGCCAAGGCGGAGCTGGCCGACAACGGGCCGGTGCGAGGGACGATGGTCATCCGTCCCTACGGCTACGCCATCTGGGAGCGCATGCAGGCCGAGGTCGACGACCG
>JBDSUN010000203.1:0-4381 GCA_039927735.1 Acidimicrobiales bacterium
GCCGGGCGGCGATCTTCGCGATCGGAAAGCCCGTCGCCTTGGAGGCCAGTGCGGAAGACCGCGAGACGCGCGGGTTCATCTCGATGATGACCATGTCGCCGTTGGTCGGGTCGAGGGCGAACTGCACGTTGGAGCCGCCCGTCTCCACCCCGACCCGGCGGATGCAGGCGAAGGCGGCGTCCCGCATTCGCTGGTACTCGACGTCGCTCAGGGTCTGGGCCGGAGCGACCGTGATGGAGTCGCCCGTGTGCACCCCCATCGGGTCGAGGTTCTCGATCGAGCAGACGATCACGCAGTTGTCCGCCCGGTCCCGCATGACCTCCAGCTCGTACTCCTTCCACCCGGCGATCGAGCGCTCGATGAGGATCTCGCTCACCGGGCTGGCCGCCAGCCCCAGACCGGCCAGCCGCTCGAACTCCTCGGGCGTGCCGGCGATGCCGGTGCCCTTGCCACCGAGGATGAAGGCCGGGCGGATCACGACGGGCAAGCCGATCTCGCCGACGACCGACATGGCCTCCTCGAGGCTGTGGGCCACCCCCGAGATCGGCACGTCGAGCCCGATCCCCTGCATCGCCACCTTGAAGGCCTCGCGATCCTCGGCCGTGTGGATGGCCTCGGCGGTGGCGCCGATGAGCTCCGGTGTGCCCGGTACGCCGATGGCGCCTCGTTCCACGAGCTGCATCGCCAGGTTCAGAGCCGTCTGGCCGCCGAGGGTCGGCAGCACGGCGTCGGGGCGCTCGCGATCGATGATGCGGCACAGCACGTCGGCATCCAGCGGCTCCACGTAGGTGGCAGCTGCGAACTCCGGGTCGGTCATGATCGTGGCCGGGTTGGAGTTGGCCAGGATCACCCGGTAGCCCTCTTCGCCGAGCACCTTGCAGGCCTGGGTGCCCGAGTAGTCGAACTCGCAGGCCTGCCCGATCACGATGGGCCCGGCCCCGATCAGCAGGATCGACTCGATGTCGTCGCGACGCGGCATCAGGCCACGCCCCGGTCGGCGGCGGGATACCCGTCCGGCGCCTCTCGCTGGTCGCGCACGCCGAGCAAGGCGGCGAAGTCCTCGAAGAGGTAGGCGCTGTCGTGCGGCCCGGGGCCGGCCTCGGTGTGGTGCTGCACGCTGAAGGCATCGCCGCCGGACACCCGCAGCCCCTCGCAGACGCCGTCGTTGAGGTTCACGTGGCTGAGCTCGGCCCGCCCTCCGAGGGAGTCGGCGTCGACGGCGAAGTTGTGGTTCTGGCTGGTGATCTCGATCCGGCCGGTGGCCAGGTTCCGCACCGGGTGGTTGCCGCCGTGGTGCCCGAAGGGGAGCTTGACGGTCTCCGCACCGAGGGCTCGACCGAGCAGCTGGTGGCCGAGGCAGATCCCGAAGACGGGCACGTTGCCGAGCAGGTCTGCGATGGCGTCGCTGGCGTAGGGCACCGCGGCGGGGTCGCCGGGGCCGTTGGAGAGGAAGACGCCGGCCGGCTGGCGGGCCAGCACGTCGGATGCTGCCGTGGACCCCGGTATCACCTCGACGTCGAACCACGAGGCCAGGTGGCGCAGGATCGTGCGCTTGATGCCGAAGTCGTAGGCGACCACCAAGGGTCGCTGACCGTCGGCCAGGCGATAGGCGGCCGGCGTGGTCACCTGGGCCACGAGATCGACGCCGTCGGTGCCGGTCTCGGCCTTGGCGGCCGCCAGCAGGCTCGCCTCGTCGGTGGCGTCGAGCGGCCCGAAGGCGCCCGGGATGGCGCCGACCTGGCGGATGCGCCGGGTGAGCTTGCGGGTGTCGATGCCGGCGATCCCGGGGATCCCGTAGGCACGGAGCTGGGCGTCGAGATCGGCTCCGCTGCGCCAGCTGGAGCGTCGGCGGGCGAGATCCCGGACCACCACGCCGCGACAGAAGGGCCGGCGGCTCTCGAAGTCGTCCAGGTTCACGCCGTAGTTCCCGATGTGCGGATACGTGAAGGTGATGATCTGCCCGGCGTAGGACGGGTCGGAGATCACCTCCTGGTAGCCGCTGAGCACGGTGTTGAAGACCACCTCGCCCACGCCCACCCCGTCCGCTCCAACGGCTTCCCCCTCGAAGGTGGTCCCGTCGGCCAGCACCAACATAGCCTCCCGCACGGTCATGACGCTCGACGTCTGTGCAGGATGGCGTCCGCATGCCGGACATGTGGCTGCACAGACGTCGGATCCAATTGCATAGTCATGCATGTTAGTGCATCGCTCATCGTTGAGGCTCACCGTCGAGGACGACTGGTTCGCCGGCCAGCAGGGTGTGGCGGACCTGGCCACGGAGGGTGCGGCCGGCATAGGGGGTGTTGCGACTGCGACTGACCAGGCGGGCCGGATCGACGACCCAGGTGGCGGTGGGGTCGACGACGGTGAGGTTGGCGGGGTTGCCCTCGACGATCGGCAGGCCGTGCTCGTCGTCGACGCCGAGGATGCGGGCCGGCTGCCACGAGAGCAGCGCCAGCACCTCGGCGATGGGCAGGTCGAGCTCGGTGAGAGCCAGGGCCAGCGCCGTCTGCAGACCGAGCATGCCCGGCGGTGCCTGATCGAAGGCGGCCTCCTTGGCCTCCTGGGTGTGGGGGGCGTGGTCGGTGGCGATGCAGTCGACCGCGCCATCGGCGAGCCCGGCTCGGACGGCCGCCACGTCAGCGTCGGTGCGCAGAGGCGGGTTCACCTTGAACACCGGGTCGTAGGAGGCGCACTCGGCGTGGGTGAGGGTGAAGTGGTGGGTGGTCGCCTCGCAGGTCACCGGCAGGCCGTGGGCCTTGGCCTCTCGCACCATCGCCACCGACCGGGCTGTGGACAGGTGCTGGAAGTGCACCCGGGTGCCGGTGAGGCGGGCGAGCGCTAGATCGCGCATCACCATGAGCTCCTCCGCCTCGGCCGGCTGGCCGGGGATGCCGAGGCGGGAGGACCACTCGCCTTCGTGCATGTGGCCACCGCCGGCCAGCACCGGGTCCTCGCAGTGCTGGGCCAGGACCACGCCGTCGGGCAGGCCGCCGACGTACTCCATGGCCCGTCGCATGAGGCGGGTGTCAGCCACCCCGGCACCGTCGTCGGTGAAGAAGCGCACGCCGAGGTCGGCCATCTCGCCGAGGGGTGCGAGCTGCTCCCCCGCCCGACCGACCGTGATGGCGCCGGAGGTGCGCACGTCGCACGGCGCCGAGCGACCCAGCTCGAGCACCTCGCGCACCATTCCGGCGTTGTCGATGGCCGGGGTGGTGTTGGGCATGGCCAGGATGCAGGTGTAGCCACCGAGGGCAGCGGCGCGGGCACCGGTCTCGATGGTCTCCGCCTCCTCTTGACCTGGCTGGCGGAGGTGGCAGTGCAGGTCGACCAGCCCCGGGCTGACCACGCACCCACCGGCGTCGAGGATGCGGTCGGCACTGAGGTCGGCGCCGACGGCCGCGATCAGTCCGTCGTCCCCGATCACGACGTCGGCGACGCGCTCGCCGGTGCTGTCGATCACGCGGCCTCCCTTGAGCACCGTGGCGGGCATCAGCCGACCACCTCCTGCAGCTCGGGGAGGGTGACGTCGTCGGCGCCGAGGACCTTGTCGACGCCCTGGCCCAGCAGCAGGTAGAGGACCGCCATGCGGGTGGCCACCCCGTTGCGCACCTGGTCGATGATCACCGAGCGGGGCAGGTCGGCCACCTCGGCACTGATCTCGACGCCGCGGTTCATCGGGCCCGGGTGCATCACGAGGGCGTCGGGGCGCAGGGCGTCGACCCGGCGGAGGGTGAGCCCGAACCGAGCGGTGTACTCCCGCAGCGACGGGACCAGGTGCTCGGTCATCCGCTCCTGCTGCATGCGCAGGAGGTAGGCCACGTCGAGGGTGGGAAGCACGGCATCGATGTCGTGGCTCACCGTCACCGGCCACCCGGCCAAGCTCGGGGGGAGCAGGGTCGGCGGCGCCACCAGCGTCACGGTGGCGCCGAGGGCGGTGTAGGCGAGGACGTCGGAGCGGGCCACCCGGCTGTGCTTGACGTCGCCGATGATCCCGATGTGCAGGCCGTCGAGCGAGCCGCGCTCCTCCCGGATCGTGTAGCTGTCGAGCAAGGCCTGGGTGGGGTGCTCGTGCCAGCCGTCGCCGGCGTTGACGACGCTGACGCGCCCGTCGAGCCACTGGGCGATCTGCCAGGGCACCCCGGCCGAGGAGTGCCGGACCACGATGGCGTCTGGGCGCAGGGCGTCCACCCGGCGGAGGGTGAGCCCGAACCGGGCGGTGTACTCCCGCAACGACGGGACCAGGTGCTCGGTCATCCGCTCCTGCTGCATGCGCAGCAGGTAGGCCACGTCGAGGGTGGGGAGCACGGCGTCGAGGTCGTGGCTCACCTCCACCGGCCACCCAACCAGGCTCGGGGGGAGCAGGGTCGGCGGCGCCACC
>JBDSUN010000204.1:0-3429 GCA_039927735.1 Acidimicrobiales bacterium
GCGCGTGCCTCGGGACGATGTGGTCATGACTCCTCCAGGAGGCTGCCGAAGGCGAGGGTGCCGAAGGTCGTGTAGAGCAGGGCGAACGTGACGAGGAGGCCGCACCACGGCCAGCCGTCGGCGGCCACGCCCCCCAGCGCAGCCTCGAACGCCTTGGTGGCGCCGATGAGCACCGGTGCGATGACCGGGAGGAGCAGGATCGGCAGCAGTGTCTCTCGGACGCGAAGACCGGCAGCGAGCACGCCGTACAGCGTGCCAGCGGAAGCCAGTCCCGCGGTCGCGGCCAGGCAGGTAGCCAGCAGGAGAGGGACGCCGGTGAGCTCGGTGCCGTACATGACGACGACGCCCACTGCGAGGACGACCTCGAGGGCGGCCAGCTGCACGAAGATGGCTGCCGCCTTGCCGAGGAAGACGCCGGCCGGATCCAGGCCGGACAGGCGCAGGGCATCCCGTCCGCCGTCGGCGGCCTCGATGGTGAAGGCCCGCTGGATGGCCAGCAGGCTGCAGAACAGCACTGCGACCCAGAACAGGCCTGAGCTGGCCCGGGTGAGGATGCCCCGGTCGGGGTCCAATGCCACCCCGAAGAGGATGAGCAGGAGGATGGCAAAGGGCGCCACCTGCTGGGTGGTCACCTGCGAGCGGAGCTCGATGCGGAGGTCCTTGCCCGCCACGAGGCCGGCGTCACGGAACAAGGAGCGGCTCCGTGGTCGGGGCCGGTTCCAGGGCACCGGTGGCGCCCCCGACGATGGTGACGACGCGATGGGCGAGTGCCTCGGCCCGGTCGAGCTCGTGCGAGGAGAGCAGCACCGTCGCGCCGGAACCGACGGCCTGGCGGACCAGCCCGTCGAGGAGGTCGCGGCCGTCCTGGTCCAGGCCGGCGTGGGGTTCGTCGAGCAGCCAGAGCTCGGGCCGTCGCGCCAGCAGGCAGGCGAGGGACGTGCGGCGGCGCTGGCCTGCTGACAGGCGCGCCACCACCAGGTCGGCCAACCGGCCGTCGAGGCCGCATGCCGCCAGGGCCGCTTCGACGTCGACCGGCGCGGCGCCGGCGGCACGGCCCCAGAAGCGGACGTTGTCGGTGACGGTGAGCTCGTCGTAGAGGCCGGTGGCGTGGCCGAGAAGCCCGATGCGGCGGCGGACGGCACGGGCCTGGCGCCGGTCGGCGAGGTCGTGACCGAGCACGCGGGCCGAGCCCCGGGTGACGGGGAGCAAGCCGGCGCAGAGCCGGAGGAGGGTGGTCTTGCCGGCACCGTTCGGGCCGCGCAGGAGCACGATCTCACCGGCGGCGACCTCCAGGTCGATCCCGGCCAGTGCGGGAAAGCGGCCCAGGAGCGTCACCGCGTCGCGGAGCTGGACGACGGGTTCCATGGAGCCTCCGAAGTCTACGGAGCACCCCTCTGACGCGACCAATGCTGGCAGCGCTGGCGATAGCCTCCGCCGATGCGCTTGGCCAGGGTCCTCGGGGCGGTGGGGCGCACCTGCATCACGGCCGGGGTGCTGATCCTGCTCTTCGTGGCCTACCAGCTGTGGGGCACCGGCATCCGCGAGGCCCAGGCCCAGAACCGACTGGAGGATGACTTCGCCGAGGTGCTCGAGGCGGCCGAGCGACCGTCCCCCTCGGCAAGCACGACCTCCACCACCACGCCGGACGACGAGGTCCCGGAGACGGCGCCGGCCATCGAGGCGGTGCCCGATGGGGACCCGACCGCCCGCATCGTCATCCCCAAGATCGGTGTGGACAAGATCGTGGTGGAGGGCGTGTCCCTCGCCGACCTGAAGAAGGGGCCGGGCCACTACCCCGAGAGCCCGCTGCCCGGCCAGGAGGGCAATGCCGCCATCGCCGGCCACCGCACCACCTACGGCGCCCCCTTCAACCGGATCGACGAGCTGGTCGCCGGCGACGAGATCACGGTTGAGACCATCCAGGGCTCGTTCACCTACCGGGTGACCGAGCAGATGATCGTCTCCCCCACCCAGGTGGACGTCCTGGAGGACAAGGGCGATGACCGCCTCACCCTCACCGCCTGCCACCCCAAGTACAGCGCCCGTCAGCGCATCATCGTGGTGGCCGAGCTGGACCCGGAGGAGGAACCGCTTCCGCGCCCGCGTCGGGCCGAGGACGCTGCGCCGCCGCCCGCCCTCGACGACATCGACGGGGAGGGTGCCCCGGCCCTGCCGGCCATCCTCCTCGGGGTCCTGTGCGCGGTGATCTGGCTGCTCGCCTGGGTCTTGGGCCGGGTCTGGCGGAGGTGGCCGGCCTACGCCCTCGGCCTGCCGTTGTTCCTCGTGGCGCTGTTCTTCTTCTTCGAGGAGTTCAGCCGCCTCCTCCCCTCCAACTTCTAGACGAGCGATCTTGCATCTGATGCAACATCGGACGGGGTCGGAGAGCCCTCACCGGTGCGGGATCCGTCAGGGTGCACGACTGCGGATGACCCGCCGCTCCGTGTGCGCCTCGTGTCAAGCCGTGGAGCGTGCCCCGTGCGCCACGTGTGGGTTCTATGCAGCCGCCCCTACCGACGGCAGCCCGTCCTGTTGCGCGCGCTGCGGCACCCACCGATCGGAGTGACGCCGAACCGCCGCGGTGCTCACCGGCTGAGACGAAGCCGACGCAGCCGACGAGCCGGACGGGAACTGATCACCACCTGAGCGTCCGAGTGGACCCATCCCTCCGACATCCACCTGGGGGTGGGTCCACTCGCGTCTCAATGAGCTCGACCGACCTGACCCCAATGACCGAACGAGTGCATTCCCCCGCCGGGCTGCCTCCACCTCTGGCGGACTCGGCTCAGGGAGCTCTCTGCACCCGGTCGGGGATCGGTGAGCGCTACCGACCGTGGAAGACGGGGCGACGGCGCTCCCGGAAGGCGGCGATGCCCTCTCGGAGATCCGCGCTCGCCCACGCGGCTGACCAGGCGTCGTGCACGTCGGGATCGTCGCCGCGACCCACCGGCATCTCGAGGCGGTTGAGGGCGAGCTTGGCGCCGGCCAAGGTGAGCGGGGCGAGCGCCGCGATCTCCTCGGCCCAGCCGAGGGCGGCCTCGCGATCACCCAGCCGCTGCACGAAGCCCCACCGCTCAGCCTCCTCACCGGTGTAGGTCTCCGCTCCGAGGAGCATGGCGCGGGTCGGTCCCGCCCCGGCCAGGAGCGACATCCGCTGGATGGTCCAATGGTCGACCATCAGCCCGAGCCGGGCCGCCGGCACTCCGAAGCGGGCCTCGACGGTGGCGACGCGAAGGTCGCACGCTACGGCCAGCTGTGTCCCGGCGCCGAGGGCGACGCCATCCACGGCCGCGATGAGCGGTCGCAGGTCATCTCGCAGCGCCGCCAGCACCTCCCGCAGGAGATCCGTGAAGCCGGCGTCCTCCACCCCCGAGAGGTCGGCGCCGGCGCAGAAGTGCCCGCCAGCGCCGGTGAGCACCACGACCCGCGCCG
>JBDSUN010000205.1:0-8474 GCA_039927735.1 Acidimicrobiales bacterium
GCGGACCTCGTCACCGGCTCTGGATGCGCCCGTCCGGCTGGAGCCTCGAACGCGACTGACCCTCAGAGCGGGTTGCCCTGACGAGCCACCCAACGGTCGATGAGGGTGCGGGCGATGCTCATGCCAGGCGGGATCGGCGGGAGGTCATCGGCGCGGTACCACTGAGCGTCGACGATCTCGGTGTCGTCGATCACGATGTCGCCGCCGGCCCAGCTCGCCTCGAAGCCGATCATGAGCGAGTGGGGGAACGGCCACGGTTGGCTGGCCACGTACCGCACGTCGGTGACGCTGACGCCCACCTCCTCCCCCACCTCCCGGTGCACAGCCTGCTCCATCGTCTCGCCGGGCTCGACGAAGCCGGCGATGCAGCTGTACATGGGCACCGGAAAGGCTCGACCACGGGCCAGCAGCGCCTCGTCGCCGCGCTCGATGAGGGTGATGACCGCCGGGGCCAGGCGGGGAAATGCCAACAGCCCGCACGCCGGGCAGCGACGGGCACGATCACCGGGCGCCGGTTCGGTGGGCGTGGCGCAGCGGCCGCAGAAGCGGGTGGTGCGCTCCCACTCCACGAGCTGCACGGCCCGCCCGGCCAGCGTCCAGCGCACGTCGTCCACGTTCCCGTAGAGGCCCATGAGCGGCACCAGCCCCTCCACCAGCACGTCGGGGACGCCGTCGTCATCGAGGTCCACGGCCCAGCAGGCGGCGCCGTCGAGGGTCCCCAGCATCTGGCGGGCCCCGCCGGGGGCGACATCGTCGGGGTGCTCGTCGAGCACGCACACCTGGCCGCCCTGGACGACGACGGTGATGGCGCCCGACCAGTTGTCGGGAAGCTCGAGCACCGGCACGAAGCGAGGAGTGGGGGTCATGTCAACAGCCATTCGGGTTCGACGAGATCGGAGGCATCCTTGTCCGACCGGATGACCACGACCACCCCGACGGCGATGAGCAGACCGGCGGGCCACGCCCCTGCGGGTGGCGTCTCGCCGAAGGCGATGCGGGCGATCAGGGTGGCCCCCAGGATCTCGAAGAGGATGGCCACCGACACGGCCGTCGGACTGATGCTCCGCAGCACCAGGTTCATCAGCGTGTGCCCGAGCAGCTGGGCGCCCAGCACGAGGCCGCCGATGGCCAGCCAGGTGTCGCGGTCGTACCCGCTGAGCACCTGCCCGGTTGCCACGCACAGGGCGAGCAGCAGCACCGCCGCGGTGGCGTAGCAGACGAGGGCGTAGGAGATCGTCGACACGGTCCGCCTCACCTCGGCGCCAACGGTCACGTAGGCGGCGGCGAGTATGCCACCCACTAGAGCCAACAGATCGCCGAACAGCGCCCGGCTCGAGATCGACAGGTCCACCCCGGTGAGCACGACCGTGCCGGCGAGCGCGAGACCGATCCCGACCCACGCGCTCCGCTGGATGTGCTCCCCCCGGCGCCGAGCGATGAGAGCGGCCCACACCGGTTGGGTCGCCACCAGCGCGACCGACGACGCCACCGAGGTGTACGACAAGCTCGGGATCCACGTGGCGAAGTGGGCCGCCAGGAGCGCCCCGGCGATGCGGGACAGGCGGCGATCGGCCGCCGATCGGGCCTGCCACGCGGTCCGCTCCCCCCGCCGCACCAGCAGCCACACCCCGAGGATCGGCAGGGCGAGGGCGTTGCGCCAGAAGGCGATGGCGAGGGTCGGCGCGTCGGCCCCCGCGATCAGCGGGGCCGATGTCGACACGGCCACGATGGCGATGCCCAGCAGGACGAAGTCCCCGGGGGGCGGTCGATCGGAGGACACCATGGTTCAGTAGGGTCCCATGCCATGCCGACCCTGCCCGCCACGGACCAGGTGCGCGACGGCGCCCGCCTGATCGCCCGCCTGATCGAGCCCCTCACCGGACAGGCGTACTTCGCCCCCGAATGCCACGCTCGCTACGCCGCCCTCGGGTTCGGGGCGAGCCCGGGGGCCACCTCGGGGGGTGTGGCCCTACCCGACGGACCGGCCTACTTCACCAGCCGAGGGTCGGCGCTCGGCCAGGCGCCTGGAGAGCTGGTGGCCGCCGCCTTCGGCGTGTTCAACGTGGACGCGGTCGTCCCCGCCGTCACCTTCGGGTGGAGTCTCACTGACGCTCCCACCATCGCCGATCAGCGCCTCCTGGGTGCCGTGGAGCAGCTCGAGCGCATCCTCGGCTCGGCGCCCGAGGGCATCGAGCGGGCCAACGAGCTCCTGGCGCGGGCCCTGGACCCCTTGCAGGCGTGGGGTCGGGCGTTGTTCGCCGGCACGCTGGCCCAGCCCCTGCCCGGCACCCCGATGGGCGACCTCTTCCGGCTGGGGGATCGCCTCCGCGAGTTTCGCGGTGACAGCCACATCGCCGCGTGGGTGACGGCGGGCCTCGACGCCACCGAGATCGGGCTGCTGACCGAGCCCTACTGGGGGATGCCGTCCCGCACCTACGTGCGCACACGAGCCTGGAGCGACGCCCAGCTCGACGCCGCGGAGGCGCGGTTGCACGAGGCGGGCTGGTGGGCCGGCGGCGCCCCCACCGACGCCGGACGCGCACTCCGGGAGGACCTCGAGCTGGCCACGGACGCGCAGATGGCCCCAGCCGTCCACGCCCTCGGCGATGACCTCCAGGAGCTCGCTGCACTCCTGGAGCCGTGGGCCAAGGCCGTCATGGACGCCGGTGGCTATCCGCCCAGCCCCCTGGCCATCACGAGGAGCTAGCGGGGTACGGCGGGGGCGTGGGGGCAGAGGCGCGTGCGCCGGAGCCCCCACCTGCGAAGCTGCGGCTTGCCGTGCCTGAGCGACAGGCAATCAGCGCGGCGAAGCCGCAGAGCAGTCAGCTCGATCCCGACGCAGCTCAGTCGGGATCGAAGACGGGCTCTGTCCAGAAGGGCCAGGGCTGGGGGATGTCGTCGGGAACGACGTCGGTGAAGACGGCCGAGCGCTTCTCGAGGAAGGACACCACGCCCTCGCGCGTGTCGGCGGACCGGCCCAGGTTGGCGATGGCGAGCGAGTCGATCCGGTGAGCGGCCATCGGGTGACCTTCCCCCAGCATGCGCCAGAGCATCTGGCGGGTCATGGCCACCGACACCGACGAGGTGGTGGCGGCGATCTCGTGGGCGATCTCGTAGGCCGCCGGCAACAGCTCCTCCGGGGGGTGGACCGATCGCACCAGGCCGCGCTCCAACGCCTCGGCGGCATCGAACACCCGCCCCGTCATCGTCCACCCCAACGCCGTGCTGATGCCGACGACCCGGGGCAGGAACCAGGACGAGCAGGCCTCGGGCACCAGGCCCCTACGGGCGAAGACGAAGCCGAACCGGGCCGTCTCGCTGGCCAACCGAAGGTCCATCGGCAGGGTCATGGTGGCCCCGACGCCCACCGCCGGGCCGTTGACGGCGGCGATCACCGGCTTGGTGCAGGCGTAGAGCCTCAGCGTGAGCAGGCCCCCCTCGTCACGGTGCGTCGTGGATGGCCCCCCGGAGCCCGTGGCCGGACCGCCGGCACCGATGTCGAACGTGTCGCCACCCGAAGCCAGGTCGGCGCCGGCGCAGAACCCCCGCCCCCTGCCGGTGATCACCACCACCCGCACCTCCCGGTCGGCATCGACCCGGTCGAGCACGTCGCAGAGCTCGCGCTGCATGGCGACGGTGAAGGCGTTCAGGCGGTCCGGCCGGTCGAGGGTGATGGTGAGGATCCGATCGGTCAGATCGGTGGCGATGGTGGTGTGCTCCATGTCCGTCTCCTAGACGTCGAGGAAGCGGCTGACCGCCACGGCAGACCCGATGGCGCCGATGACGGCGGCGACGGCGACGACGAGCAGGTTCGTGAACACGAGGTTGCCGTCGGTCACCTCGAAGCCTTGGAAGATGGGCAGCACCTTGTCCTGGGAGAGCTCGTCGATGAACGGACGGATGACGAAGGTCATCGACGCCACCGCCACGGCGGCGCCCAGAAGGGTCTGGATGATGCCCTCCACGATGAAGGGCACGCGGATGAACCAGTTGGTGGCGCCGACCAGCTTCATCACCTCGATCTCGCGACGGCGGGCGAACATCGCCACGCGGATCGTGTTGAGGATCAGCATCAGCGCGGCGACCAGCAAGAGCACGGCGGCCAGCAGGAACCGGACCCCGATCTTGTTGAAGGTCTCCTGGATGCGCTTCACCACCTCGAAGGCGAACACCACGTCGTAGACGCCGGCCTTGTTCTCGAAGTTGCGACCCAGCTCCTGGACGATGTCCGGGTCCTGGACGGTGGGGGCGATGCGGAACGACGGGGGCAGGATCTCCGGCGTCACCGTCTCCACGAGCTGCGGCGACTCACCGAAGAGGCGCTTGAACTCCTCGTAGGTCTCGTCTTGGTCGACGTAGGTGATGCCGCCGTCCTTGACGTCAGGGTTGGCCTCGAGGTCGCGGCGGATCGAGTCCTGCTGCTCCTGGGAGCTCCCGGGCTGCAGATAGATGATGAACTCGATGCCGCCCTTGAAGCGGTCGTTGGCGTTGTTGACGCCCTGGTTCAGCATCACGGCGGAGCCGAACAGGGTGAGCGACACCACCACCGTGAGGATCGATGCCAGCGTCAGGGTGACGTTGCGGGTGAGGTTGGTCGCGGTCTCGCGGGCGACGTAGTCGAGCTTGATGGCCATGGGTCAGTGGGGGGTCACTCGTAGACGCCACGGCTCTGGTCGCGGATGATGGAGCCCCGGTCGAGCTCGATCACCCGCCGGCGCATGGTGTCGACGATGGAGCGGTCGTGGGTAGCCATCAGCACGGTCGTGCCGGTGCGGTTGATGCGGTCGAGGAGGCGCATGATGCCCACCGAGGTAGCGGGGTCGAGGTTGCCGGTGGGCTCGTCGGCCAAGAGGATCAGCGGCCGGTTCACAAAGGCCCGGGCGATGGAGACCCGCTGCTGCTCACCGCCGGAGAGCTCGTTGGGGAAGTTGCCCACCTTCTTGGCCAGGCCGACCAGCTCGAGGATGGCGGGCACCTGCGTCTTGACCACGTGGCGGGGGCGGCCGATCACCTCGAGGGCGAAGGCCACGTTCTCGTACACCGTCTTGTTGGTGAGGAGCTTGAAGTCCTGGAAGACGGAGCCGATGTTGCGCCGCAGGTAGGGCACCTTCCAGGAGCTCAGGGTGGCGATGTCCTTGCCCGCCACGAAGATGCGCCCGATCTCGGGCGACTCCTCCTTGTTCACGAGGCGCAGGAAGGTGGACTTGCCTGACCCGGAGGCACCGACGAGGAAGACGAACTCGCCCTTGTCGATCTCGACGGTGGCCTCGTTGAGGGCGGTGACGTCGTTCTTGTAGGCCTTGGTGACGTTCTCGAGCTTGATCATGAGCGTTGCGATTGTATTACGAAGATCCGGTCGCCCGACGCCACTGCAGGTAGGCCTCCATGAACGGATCGAGGTCGCCGTCCAGCACGCCCTGCACGTTGCCCGCCTCGTGGTCCGTGCGGAGGTCCTTGACCATCTGGTACGGCTGGAGCACGTAGCTGCGGATCTGGCTGCCGAAGCCCACCCGCTGCTGCTCGCCGCGTATGCCGGCCAGCTCGTCCTCGCGCTTCTGCCGCTCGAGGTCGGCCAGGCGGACCTTCAGCATGGTCATGGCCTTGGCGCGGTTCTGGAGCTGCGAGCGCTCGATCTGGCAGGACACGACGATGCCGGTGGGCACGTGGGTGAGCCGGACCGCCGAGGACGTCTTGTTGATGTGCTGACCACCGGCACCAGAGGCCCGGAACACATCCATGTTGATGTCCGCCTCGTCGACGGTGATCTTCACCTCGTCCTCGTGGAGGACCGGGACGACGTCGAGGGCGGCGAAGGCGGTCTGGCGCTTGCCCTGAGCGTTGAAGGGGCTCATGCGCACGAGGCGATGGACCCCGCGCTCGGCTTGGAGGTATCCGTAGGCGTAGCGGCCCTTGACCAGGAACTCGACCGAGGACACGCCGGCCTCGGAACCCGCCGTCGATGCTTCCTCCTCCACCTCGAAGCCACGGCCCTCGGCCCAGCGGACGTACATCCGGTACAGCATCTCAGCCCAGTCCTGGGCGTCGGCGCCGCCCTCCCCCGCCTGCACGGTGCACAGGGCGTCGCGTTCGTCATGCTCCCCGGAGAACATGGAGCGCAGCTCGAGCGCCCGCAGCTCAACGTCGAGAGAGCTGAGGATGGCCTCGATCTCCGGTTCCTGGCTGGCGTCGTCAACCTCGCGGGCCAGCTCGTGGAGCGTCTCCGCGTCCTCCAACCGGCCGCTGAGGCGATCGAAGTGAGCGAGGTCGTCCATCACGGCGCTCAGCTCGCCGGTGACCCGTCGGGCGACGTCGGCGTCGTCCCACAGGTCTGGGCGGGAGGCCTCCGTCTCGAGCAGTGGCTGTCGGGCCCGCAGATCGTCGACCTTCAGGTAGACCGCGGCGTCGCCGATGCGCTTGCGCGTCTGCTCGAGAGCGTCGGAGAAGTCGCGCACGGCGTCAGGCCTTGCCGTGGCACAGCTTGAACTTCTTGCCGCTCCCGCAGGGGCAGGGCGCGTTGCGGGGCGTCTTGTCCCACTCCGACTTGACCACTGGCGTCATGGTGGCGGGAGGGTCGGCCACGGCGGTGGACGATGCGGGCCCGCCACCCTCGGCCGCCACGCTGCGCGCGGCAGCGGCCATGCCGCCACCGGCGGAGTCGTCGGGGGCGGAGTACTGCACGTCCCGCACGTCAGGCTCCTCCGCGGGCGGGTTGAAGTCCGTGCCGAGGGCGGGGGCCGGGGTGGGCTGCTGCACCGTCACCTGCACGTGCATGACGTAGCGCACGAGGTCCTGGGCGATGCCCTTCATCATCATGCCGAACATGTCGTAGCCCTCCCGCTGCCACTCCGTGAGCGGGTCCTTCTGGCCCATGGCCCGCAGGTTGATGCCCTCCTGCAGGTAGTCCATCTCGTAGAGGTGCTCGCGCCACTTGGTGTCGATGATCTTGAGCATCACCTGCCGCTCGACCTGGCGCATGACCTGCTCGCCAAGCTCGGTCTCACGCTGCTCGTAGTGGGTGGTGGCATCGTCGACGAGCAGCGCGTAGAGGTCGTCGGTGCTCTTGACGGCGCCGAGCTGGTCCTGGCTGAGCGAGGAGGGCCAGTAGGTGAGCACCTCGGTGTGGAGACCGTCGAGGTCCCACTCCTCGTGGAAGTCGGCCACGCAGTACTTGCCGACCAGTGCCTCCACCGCCTCGGGGAGGTGCTCGGTGAGGATCTTCTCGCGGAGATCGGCCTCGTCGAGGATCTGGTCGCGCAGCGCGTAGATGACCTTGCGCTGGGCGTTCATGACCTCGTCGTACTTGAGGACGTTCTTGCGGATCTCGCCGTTCTTCTGCTCGACGGTGGTCTGCGCTCGCTCGATGGCCTTGGACACCATCTTGGCCTCGAGGGGGATGTCGTCGGGGAGGGCCTTGCCCATCACCCAGTTGATGGCCCCGGTGGCGAAGAGGCGCATGAGGTCGTCTTCGAGGGACAGGTAGAACCGGCTCTCTCCCGGGTCTCCCTGCCGACCGGCTCGGCCTCGCAGCTGGTTGTCGATCCGGCGCGAGTCGTGGCGCTCGGTGCCCAGCACGTAGAGCCCACCGAGCTCGCGGACCTTGTCGCCCTCCGCCTTCGTGCTCCGGGCGTAGGTGGCCTCGAGGGCGGCCAGCTCGGCTTGGCCCTCCTCGGACTCGAGGTCGACCTCCTTGGCCCTCAGGTCGCGCGTGGCCAGGATCTCGGGGTTGCCGCCCAGCAGGATGTCGACCCCTCGGCCGGCCATGTTGGTGGCCACGGTGACGCCCTGGAGGCGACCGGCCTGGGCGACGATCTCCGCTTCCCGAGTGTGCTGCTTGGCGTTGAGCACCTCGTGGGTGATGCCACGCTTCTCCAGCAACCGGGACAGCTTCTCGGACTTCTCCACCGAAATGGTGCCGACGAGCACCGGCTGGCCGGTTTCGTAGCGCTCGGCGATGTCGTCGACGACGGCGCCGAACTTGCCGTCCTCGGACTTGTAGATGAGGTCGCCCTCGTCGTCGCGAGCGGTGGCCCGGTGGGTGGGAACCGACACCACCTGGAGGTCATAGGTGTTGTTGAACTCGGCTGCCTCGGTGAGGGCGGTGCCCGTCATCCCCGAGAGCTTGTCGTACATGCGGAAGTAGTTCTGGAGGGTGATGGTGGCGAGGGTCTGGTTCTCCTCCTTGATCTTCACGCCCTCCTTGGCCTCGACGGCCTGGTGAAGGCCCTCGGACCAGCGCCGGCCCTCGAGGATGCGGCCCGTGAACTCGTCGACGATCTTCACCTCGCCGTTGGCGATGATGTAGTCCTTGTCCCGCTTGAACAGCTCCTTGGCGCGCAGGGCGGCCTGCAGCTGGTGCACCAGGTTCTGGGCCACGCCGTCGTAGAGGTTGTCGATGCCGAGGGCCTGCTCGACCTTCTCGATGCCGGGCTCGGTGGGCGAGACCGTGCGCTTGGCCTCGTCGACGTCGTAGTCCT
>JBDSUN010000206.1:0-4221 GCA_039927735.1 Acidimicrobiales bacterium
GGCGCCAGGGCCGGCGGACGCTCGTCGAGACCGCCGGCCAACCGCCATGCGGCCAGGCCGTCGGATCCGAAGCGGGCGAGGACGTCGCGCTCGGGCAGTGCCGCCAGCGCCACGAGCGTGCGCAGCCCGAGGCGGCCGAGCACGTCGACCAGCTCCGGCCGGTCGAGGGTGGCCATGGGGAGCGGGGCCAGGAACCCGGGGGTGCCACCGGGCGGGACGACCCGCACGGGCCGGGCGGTCTCGGCCGCCAGGGCGGCGGCGAAGACACCGTCGGCGATGCCCACCTGCACCTGCGCCTGTCCAGCCGCACCACCATCCACCGAGGCGTCAGCACCGATTCGGTGCCGATTCGGTGCTGACGCCAAACCCCCCGAATCATGCGAGCCGACCAGGGCGTGGCTGATGACGGCGAAGGCGCTCTCCGCCAGCGCCTGGTCCCCGCCGAAGAACCGGGACGGGCCCCGGGTGGGGAAGGCCACCAGCCCGGGCCGGACGATCTCGACGCGCGGGGTCAGGGCGTCGAGGACGGCGACGACCGGCTCGAAGACCCGGGCGTCGCGGGCCGGGTCGTGGTCGAGCACCACGAGGGATGGGCAGCGGGCCTGAGCCTCCCGGCGTCGCTGGTGCAGCGCGATGTCCTGCGCCCGGGCGGCCGGCGAGCTGGCCACCACCCGGTTGGCGTGGAAGACGGCCACCGGCTCATCGAGGGGCACCCCGGCGGCGACGACCGGCCAGTCGGCGCAGCGCACGACCAGCGTCCGCATCGCTCTGTGCGACATCAGATGCCCGGCCTGTCAACCCACGGCCCGCAAGGGGCGGACCTGGACGACCGGAGCCTCGGTGGGAGCGGCTGCGTCCACGACGACCACCGCACCGTCGGGGCCGGGGAGCCAGAAGTCGGCCCGGTGGGGTTGGGCGGCTTCGCCCCGGCCGCTCCGGGTGACCCGCACCTTGCGGGCCAGCAGGTGGCCGTGGCCGTCGTCGATCCCCTCCCATCGGGCCCTGGAGATCTCCAGCTGGAGATCGGCCCCCTCGGGCCAGCCGGGACCGAGCTGCAGGAGCACCGACCCCCGCTCCCGCGCTCTGGCCACCAGACGACGAGCATCCGCCGTGCGCACCCCGGTGCGACCAGCGTGGAGGATGACGAGGTCGAAGCCGTCGACCAGCGCCGCCACCACCCCACCCCAGGCATCACGCTCGGGGGCGGCCACCAGCACCAGCCGTTCCAGGGCCACGCCGAGCTCGTCGGCCGCCACCAGTCCGAGCGACGGCAGGCCCACCGCCGCCACCCACGACCCCAGACGCGACGCCTCCGCCACCAGGGCCAGAGCCAGCGACGTCGCCCCGCCCACCCCTGCCGCCGAGCCGATCGACACGGTGGCCCCCCGCCGCAGCCCGGCGCCAGGCAGGAGGTCGGCGAAGACCGGGAGCACCGGCAGCCGCTGCTCGCGCATGAGGGTGACCGGCCGCACCCGTTCGGCCAGCAGGTCCAGCTCGCTCAGGGCCACCCCACTCCGCATCCGCCCAGCATCGAACACCTGTTCGATGCTGTCAAGCAGACGCTAGGTGGTGAGGGCGAGGCCGTTCTCCCGCATGATCTTGCGGACCTCGTCGTTGCTGAAGCCGTGGAGGTCGTCGACGAAGCTGGCCGGGTCGGCCAGGCCCTCGGCATGGGGGTAGTCGGAGCCGAAGAGGACGCGGTCGACGCCGAGGACATCGGCCACGCCGCGGATGTCGTCCTCGTAGTACGGCGACACCCACACGTGGTCGCGCAGCTGCTGGGCGGGATCGACGCCCTCGAAGCTGGCCGGGCGCTGCTTGTAGGCCTTGGTGAGGCCTGCCGCCAGCGACGGCACCCAGTCGCTGCCGGACTCGATGGTGGCCACCCGCAGGTTCGGGAAGCGCCGGAAGAGGCCGTCGCAGATGAACGAGCCGATGGTGTCGAAGATGGGGCGGTGGCCGGTGATGAGCTGCTTGAACGGGTCGTGGCGGAAGGCCTCGAACTCGGCGTTGCGGCCCCATGCCTCGGCCAAGAACCCGTAGCCCGACTCGCCGGAGTGGAAGGCCACCAGCACACCGGCCTCGTCGAGCTGACGCCACACGCCGTCGTGGGCCGGATCGCCGTAGCTGCGATGGCCGAGCGGATCCTTCACCGGCCCCGAGCGCAGCACCACGACGCGCGCTCCGTGCTCGAGCACTCGCGACACCTCGGCTTCGGCGGAGGCCGGGTGGAGGAGGGAGATGTAGGGCGCCGCGAAGATGCGGTCCCGGTAGGCGTAGCCCCAGTCGTCCTCCATCCAGCGGTTGAAGGCGGTGAAGGTGGCCGCCGCCGCCTCCGGGTCGTGGCACAGCGCCTCCTCCATCCCCACGCCGAGGGTGGGGAACAAGAAGCAGGCCTGCATGTCCTGGCTGTCCATGAGGGCGAGGCGAGCGTCGCGGTCCCGGTAGGCGGGGGTGATCGGCTCGAGCTCGCCGAAGGCGGCCCGGATGTCATCGCCGGGTGTCTTGCCGCGGAAGTAGTCGTCGAGCACCCCGGGGCGGGCCACGGGATCGAAGGTGGGGTTGGGGATGAAGCGGTTGATCTTCCCGCCCACCATCAGCCTCTGCTTGCCGTCGAGGTTCGCCCATTGGATCGAGCGGCGCCGCATCCTGGGGTCGAGGTGCCGGGTGAAGGCGTCGGTCGCCTCGTAGTAGTGGTTGTCAGCGTCGAAGAGCTGGAAGTCGAGGGCGGCCATGCCAGCCAGCGTAGGCGGGCTAGGGGACCAGCCCGCGGGCGTCGATGGCGGCGGCGATGCGGTCGAGGGCGACGACGTAGGCGGCTCGGCGGAGGTCGACGCCCAGCTGTTCGGCCCGCGCCCAGACGGTGATGAAGGCGTCGTCCATCCTGGTGCGGAGGCGCTCGGCCAGGACGTTCTCATCCCAGGGAAAGCCCTGACGGCTCTGGGCCCACTCGAAGTAGGAGGCGGTCACACCGCCGGCGTTGGCCAGGATGTCGGGCACGACGACGACGCCGCGCTCCTCGAGCACGGACTGGGCCAGGGTGGTGGTGGGTCCGTTGGCCGCTTCGACGATCACCTTGGCCCGCACCCGGCGGGCGACGGCTTCGTCGATGACACCGCCGAGGGCGGCCGGCACGAGCAGCTCGCACTCGATGTCCCAGATCGACTCGGCCGGGATGGGCTCACCGCCGTTGAACCCGGCCACCGAGCCAGAGGCGGCCACGTGATCGGACAGGCGACCGGCGTCGAGTCCACCTTCGTTGCGCACCGCCCCACCGGCGTCGGCCACCGCCACCACCCGCATCCCGGCCGAGTGCAGGAGGAAGGCGAGGGGACCGCCCACCTTGCCGAAGCCCTGGATCACGACTCGGCTCCCCGCCATGGGGAGGCCTAGCTCGACGAAGGCGGCTCGGGCACAGACGAGGCAGCCGGAGGAGGTGGCGCCCTGGTGGGCGCGGGTGCCACCGACGGCCAACGGCTTGCCGGTCACCGCGGCGGGCATCTGCTGGCCCTTGGTCATCGACAGGGTGTCCATCATCCAGGCCATGACCCGGCCGTCGGTGTTGACGTCGGGCGCTGGCACGTCACGATCGGGGCCGAGCAGCGGGCTGATCTCGAACGTGTAGCGACGGGTGAGCCGCTCCAGCTCGTGGATCGAGAGCGCAGTGGGGTCGCAGCGCACCCCGCCCTTGGCGCCCCCGAAGGGCAGGTCGAGGATGGCCGTCTTGAACGTCATGGCTGCCGCCAGGGACTTCACCTCGTCGGCGTCGACGTCGGGGTGGAACCGGACGCCGCCCGTGCCGGGCCCTCGTGTGGTGTCGTGGTGCACCCGCCAACCCGTGAACACCTCGATGCTGCCGTCGTCCATGCGGACGGGGACGGCCACCTCGAGCACACGCTCAGGGGTGCGCAGCAGCCGGTGGATGTCGGGGTCGAGGTCTGCGAGCTTGGCGGCGTCATCGAGCCGGTCGAGCACGGTCTGCCAAGCGGCGGCGGACATGGCGGCGGGTACCTCCGGGGCGGGCTGGCGGTGCTGTGGGTGCATCGCCCGCCCTGACCGTTGTACCCCACCTCGACATCGCGAGTCGGGTTGTCGCCGGAGCCGGCCGACCCGCGGCTCCCTATTGCAGCGCCATGTTGGGCTCGCCCTGGGGGTTGAGGCCGTTGGCGGACCGCACGCAGCTGCCGCCGCGCGGTGTCCCCCCGTTGTAGGCCTGGCGCA
>JBDSUN010000207.1:0-3978 GCA_039927735.1 Acidimicrobiales bacterium
CGTCGACGTCCGTAGCGGTGATCGACAGGATCGCCTCGAGATCGTTGACGTCGGCCCGGCCGAGCATCTCTTCGTTCGTGGTCATGAGGTCCCCTTGGTTGATGGATCGGATGGAGCAGACGGCGCCGCGAGGGCGTTGACGAGGCGGGCGATGAGCTCCTCCCACGGCTTGGCAGCCGGGAGGGGGAGGTCGACGGCCCGGAAGACCATGAAGCCGAAGCCGACCGCGTGGCAGAAGCGAACCACGGCCTCGGGGTCGAGGACGGGATCGATGGCGCCGGTGGCTTGGGCCTCGGCGACGAGGGCGAGGAGGCTGTCGCTGCGGAGGTCGAGCGCCTCCTGCATGCCCCGTCGAACCTCAGGGTCCCGCCGGGAGGCCACGAACGCCTCCAACAGCAGGTCGTTGCTGCGGTCCGGCTCGTCCGTGACGAGGTGGGTGCCCACGGTGGTGAGGATGTCGGTGATCCGGCCCTCGAAGCGGTGCTCGTTGAAGAGGCGCTCCAGCTCGTCGTCGGAGTAGGTCTCGATGGCGGTGACCAGCAGCTCGGCCTTGCCGGTGAAGCGGCCGTAGATGGCGCCGGTGGTGTAGCCGGCCCGCCGGGCGATCTCGGCCACTCCGGCACCGTCGTAGCCCTTCTCGGCGAACACCTCGGCGGCGGCCGAGATCAGCTTCTCGCGGATCGGGTCGGTGGCCTCGGGGTCGCGCAGCGGCGCGGCGTCACTCATCGTCGCCCACGATAACGAACGTTATCTCAGGTGTCCACCCTCGATCTCGAGCGCCCGCTCCCGCTGCGAGACCTCCACCAGCATGGCGAGGGCAGCCACGGCCCGGCCAGAGTCGATGGATGACGCCGCCTGACCGATCCCGTCCGCGAGCCCGCCAGCCAACCCGGCCGCCAGCAGCCCGGCCCCGGCGTTGAGCAGGATGATCTCTCGGTGGGGGCCCTGCTCGCTGGCCAGCACCCGGCGGGCCAGGTCGGCGTTGACGTTGGCGTCGCCCCCGACGAGGTCCTCCCGGTCCACGATCGTCAGGCCGAGGTCATCCGGCCGAACCTCCCAGGAGCGCACCGCACCGTCGACCAGCTCCACGACATCGGAGGGCCCGGTGGTGGTGAGCTCGTCGAGGCCGTCGCCGCCGTGGACGATGAGGGCCCGCCGGGCTCCGTTGGCCTGCAGGACGCCGGCCATCCGCGCGGCCATGTGCAGGTCGGCCACCCCGATGAGGAACCGTTCGACACGACCGGGGTTCGAGAGCGGCCCCAGGATGTTGAAGGCGGTGGGGATGCCGAGGTCCCGTCGCGACGGCCCGGCGTGGCGCATGGCCGGGTGGTAGCGAGGGGCGAAGCAGAAGCCGATGCCGGCCTCGCTCACGCAACGGGCCACCCCCTCCGGCCCCAGTTCGATGGCCACCCCCAGTGCCTCGAGCAAGTCGGCAGAGCCGCAGGCCGACGAGGCGGCGCGGTTGCCGTGCTTGCACACCCGTCCGCCGGCCCCGGCGACGACCAGCGCCGCGAGGGTGCTCACGTTGATGGTGTGAGCCCGGTCCCCGCCGGTGCCGACGACGTCGATGACCGGCCCCGAGACATCGATGTCGACCCGGGTCGAGGCGTCGAGCATGGCGTCGACCATGCCGATCAGCTCTTCGACCGTCTCCCCCTTCATCCGCAGCGCCACCACGAAGGCGGCGATCTGTGCCGGGCTGGCGGCCCCGTCGAGGATCTCCGCCATGGCGGCGTGGGCTTGCTCGACGCTGAGGTCGGCGCCGTCCAGGAGGGTGCCCAGCACGACGGGCCAGCCGCCGTGGGCGGCGAAGTCGAGGTCAGTCACGGGTCGCACCTACCGGCCGGGCACTACGACGCCCGGCGGCGTTGCCGGAGGATGCGGCGGCGTTCCTTCTCGGTCGCACCGCCCCACACCCCTTCCTTCTCGCGTCCCTGGAGGGCGAACTCGAGGCAGGTCTCCTGCACCGAGCACTCGTCGCACACCCGCTTGGCGGCGAGGGCGTCCTCGTCGGTGGGCGGATAGAAGATGTCGGGGTCGAGTCCACGGCAGGCCGAGTGGCGGCGCCAAAGGAGTTCCATGGGGTCGGGGGGCTGCTCTTCGTCTCAGGGGGCAGGGCAGAACGCAGTTTCTGCGCGACGACCCGGCTGACGCAAACCGATCGGCTACTCGCCGGCCTCGCGGCGGCGAAGCAGCGCCCACACCTCGTCGGCGGGGTAGCGACGGTGCCCGCCCGGGGTGCGAACCGACGGGATGCGACCCCGACGGGCCCAGTCCGTGACGGCTCGCTCCGACACCTGGAACAGCAACGCCACCTCTCGGGTGCGCAGCAGGCGGCCCCGCATGCCCTCGGGGAGAACGCCACTTCCGACGAGCTCCTCCAGCAGTGCCTCTCGGTCTCGAACCCGCTCCAACGCGTGCCTCCTGAAGGCCCTTCTCCCCGCGCCCGCCCCTCCGTGCTGGCGAGTGTGCCCGATTCGGTCGATCCGGGCAACGGGACGATCTCCCCGAACCGTTCGACTCGGGCGAACCCGACGGAGGCGCAGCCTCGGAGTCAGCTCGCCCGTGACCGCCAGGTCGTTGGCTCGCCGGACCGCACTAGCCTGCGCCCAACATGACGCTCGGCTCCTTCGACCGTGCCCGCTCGCTGCAGCAGCTGGGGGGCACCACCTTCGACGTGCTCGTGATCGGGGGTGGGATCACGGGCGCCGGGGTGGCCCTCGACGCCGCGTCCCGGGGACTGCGGACCGCCCTCGTCGAGCGGGACGACTTCGCCAGCGGCACGTCGTCGAAGAGCTCGAAGCTGGTGCACGGCGGCCTCCGCTACCTCCAGAACGGCGACATCCGACTGGTCTACGAAGCCCTGCGGGAGCGTCAGCGGCTGCGCCACAACGCTCCCCACCTGGTGCGCCTGCTGCCGTTCCTCATCCCGATCTTCTCCAAGGACGGCCTGATCAACCCGAAGGTGGCGAGGGCCCTCGGCAGCGCCATGTGGATGTACGACCTCACCGGCGGCGCCCGCATCGGCAAGCTCCACAAGCGTCTCAAGAAGGCCGAGGCCGTGGCCCACATGCCGACGCTCCCCGAGGACCGACTGGCCGGGGCCTACCTCTACTACGACGCCGCCGCCGACGACGCTCGCCTCACCCTCGCACTCATCCGCACCGCGGCCCTCGACCATGGCGCCGTTGCGGCCAACCACACCAACGTGGTCGAGATGCTCCACGAGAGCGGCCGGGCGACGGGCGCGGTGGTGGAGGCCGACGGACAGCGCATCGAGGTGCGGGCGCGGGCCGTCGTCAACGCCGCCGGGGTGTGGAGCGACGATGTGCGGGCGCTCGATGAGGGCGGCAACCCGGACAGCATCCGGCCGGCCAAGGGCATCCACATCACGGTGCCGTGGGACAAGGTGCGCAACGACATCGCCGTGGTGGTGCCCGTGCCCAAGGACAAGCGAAGCGTGTTCGTGGTGCCGTGGCTGCCCACCGACGACGGCGGCTTCCAGCTCACCTACATCGGTACCACCGACACCGACTACGACGGTCCGGTCGACGACCCGCAGTGCACCGCCGACGACGTCGCCTACCTGCTGCGGGCCATCAACTTCTCGGTGCAGGACGCCCTCACCGAAGCGGACGTGGTGGCCACCTGGGCCTGGCTCCGACCGCTCGTGAAGGCGGCCTCCAGCGGCCGCACGGCCGATCTCTCCCGCCGGCACAAGGTCAGCCGCTCCGAGGCCGGCGTGATCACCGTCACGGGCGGCAAGCTCACCACCTACCGCGAGATGGCGGAGGACACCGTCGACGCAGTGATCGAGCGCCTCGATGGCCTGCCCCGCTCCACCCGGCGGTGCCGCACGGCCAGGCTGAAGCTGCGCGGTGCCCAGGGAGTCGACCCCGAGACGGCCGGGCTCGCCCGGCACCTCGCGGACCGGTACGGCTCGGAGGTGCGCGTGCTCCAAGCGCTGATCGACGAGGA
>JBDSUN010000208.1:0-7351 GCA_039927735.1 Acidimicrobiales bacterium
GTCGGTGTCGCCCCGCCTCGTCTCGTCTCGTCTGCCTCGGTCGCCCCGGGGCTGCCGACCCACGTGAGGAGGCTGGGTTCATTCGCAGGCGCCTGAGGCAGACGGGGTCACCCGTGAACCCAGATGCCTCGGGCCCGCTCCGATGACCCCATGTTCCTCGGCTCCAGTCCTTTCCAGCGTGGTCGGGGGACGGGGCTCCGCACACGCACTCCCACGCCCCGAACCTGATGGCGGACGGTCGTGAGGGGGCGTGGCGGCACCCGACGTAGTCGCTCCGCCCCGCCGCACCCTTGGCCCTGTACCTGAGCCCGGCGACCTGCGCCCGGAACGCGCTCTCAGTCGACTCGTCGGCGGCCGAGACGGTCGAAGTGGCGGAGGCCGGGGGTGGCGTCGATGACGCTGGTGAACGAGACGCGCTCGGAGGCGACGTTGAGCAGGACGAGAGCGATCAGCACCCCCGTGCGGACGGGCCGGCTGGTCTCGAGGACCACCGCCAGGCCGAGCACGGCACCGAGCAGGTTGGCGCCGGTGTCGCCGAGCATGAGGCGCTCGTCGAGGTCGGCAGGCAGGAGCCCGGCGGCGGCCCCGACCACAGGCGCCAGCGCCAGACCCACCGGGGACGTGCCGGCGGCGAGAGCGATCGGGAGGTAGACGACCAGTCCGACCTTGATGGTGCGACCCGGCGCCCGATCCAAGAGGTTCCCCAAGTTGGCGGCCAGCGCCACCAGGGCGGCGTCGGCCAGCAGGCGCCGGCCACTGACCTGCCCCGGAGCCGCCGCCAGCACGATGGCGACGACCCCGCCGCCGAAGAGCTTCATGGCGCCGGTCGTCAGTCGTCCCTGCACCAGCGCCCGCAGGTGACCGCGGAAGCCGCGATCGCCTTCGGTGCCCAGCAGGTCGTCGATCAGGCCGAGGAACGCGAAGGCGAAGCAGGCGAACAGGAGCACCGATCGCAGGAGGCTGTCGCTGAGCTCCTCGCCTACGCCGAACTCGGCCAGTGCCGTGCGTGCCGCCTCCACCACCAGCACGGCCAGGACGATCAAGAGGCCGCCGGCGGTGGCCAGCTCGTGGCCCCGGTAGTTCGTGCGCCGCAGGGCCGGGGCACTCAGCACCGGAGCCGAGGCCCGTTCCAGCAGGAGGGCGGCGAGCACTCCCCCACCGAGGGCCAGGACGAAGGCCACGCTGGCGGTGGTCATGCCACCGGCTCCTCAGGTTGTGCGCGACAGGCCAGGTAGACCAGCCCCGGCACCAGCGACGCCAGCATGGCGGCGGGGACGGCGATCCCCGAATCGTTGGCGCCGTAGCCGAGCACCGCGAGCGCGATCAGCCCGGGCCCCCCTCGGCGCAGGGCAGGGAAGGCAGTCAGGACGGAGGCGACGCGCGCGCCCCCCCGCCAGGCCACCAGCCCCCCGGCGATGGCCAGGGGGCCGAAGATGTAGCGCCACGAGCTCTCCGTCAGGGAGCGGATGTTGACCGCCAGCTTGCGCTCCACCACCGTCGTCAGACCGCTGGACCCGTCGTTGCCGATCCGTTCGAAGAGCCGTCCGAGGTGGGAGCGGTCGGCGCTGTCGCGCGTGAGGTCGAGCAGCGCGAGACCCACCACCAGAGCGACCGTGGCCAGGCCGATCAAAGCCAAGGTGCGCCACCGCACCCTCCATCGACCCAAGCCGGTCGCCAGGAGCACGACGGCCGGGACGCCGGCCAGGGCGCCGCCGACGTCGGCGCCCCACATCGGTGCCACGTCCACCAGGAGGACGGCGCCGAGCAGCCCGATCATGAGACGTCGCCCGGCCACGCC
Organism: Acidimicrobiales bacterium; assembly: GCA_039927735.1. GTDB lineage: Bacteria > Actinomycetota > Acidimicrobiia > Acidimicrobiales > VFJN01 > VFJN01. The sequence goes on from JBDSUN010000208.1 coordinate 1,799, forward strand.
GTGGATCTGCTCCACCGCCACGCAGGCGAGCACGGACGCCGCCAGGAAGAAGAAGGCAAAGGTCACGTTGTTGATCCCGGTGAACCGACCGGCCACGATCGGCGAGTCACCGAACACGGTGGCCACCTGGAGGCGGGAGCCGAGGATGGCGACGCTCAGCACCACGACGGCGATCACCAGCCCGTAGGCGAGCACCAGCGGTCGCAGCCACCGACCCCGAAGGACGGCGGCGGCGGCGCCGACGATCAACGATCCGATGACGAGGAAGCTCCAGTAGGCCGCCACCCCCCAGTCGTGGAACGGGAGCAGGGCGGCCAGGTAGGTCATCGACGGCAGGGCGATGAGCACCAGCGCGGCCCGCTCCAACCACGTCCGGGCCCACGCCCAGCCCCGCAGGAGGGCCACGGCCGCCACGAGGGCAAGGACGCTCACGGAGATCACGACCGACAGCACGACCGGCTCGAGCACGCGATCCCTGAACAGCGCCGCCGACTCTCCCTCGACGAGCTGCGCACGTCGTTCGGCACCCCCCGTCGACGAGCCGACCGCCTGGACGGTCCGGCCCTCGAGACCGCTCTCCTCGAGCTCCACTCCGATCAACCCTGCGATGGAGGGGGCCATGTCGGAGAGGAGCACGTACCCGTCGCGGCGGGTGTTGCCGGACGACAGGTACCCGGCCGGCACCTCGGCAGCTCGGACACCGACCACTCCCAGGCCTGGATCCGGGAGGGTCGACGGCGCCAGCACCACGACGGCGTCCCGTTCGAGGTCGAGCTCCTCGAGCAGGGCGCCGAGCAACTGGTCGGTGGCGGCCAGCGCGTCCACGCGGGCCACCTCGGCCAGCTCCGTGGTCGCACGGGGACGGAAGGCCAGCGCCCGACGCAGGTCGGATGCCTCCACCAGCACGACGGATCGGGGCGTGCTGCAGCGCGTCGCAGCCGCGACCACCGTGGTCTCGTCGAGGCGCACGCCGAAGGGAGCGGCATCGTCCGAGACGAGCAGCGCAGGGCTCACCTGGCCGCATCCGACCGCTCCCGACTCGTCCGCCAGGCCGAGGGCGGCCTCGCGGTGGATGGGCTCGCCCGGCACCAGGGGGTCGGCCCCGTCGGCGTTGGCCACCACGCCACGCGTGACACCCTCGTCAGCCAGGGCCTGTCCCAGAGCGCCGATGCTGCCACCGAACTCGGCGACCTCGTTGGCCTGGGTGATCAGCGTCCACCCGAGCGCCACCACCTCCGCATCGGTCGGCGCTCCCTGTTGGCGGGCGTGCTCGTCGGCCGCCGTGGTTGCCCCGAAGGGCTCGTCGGCCTGGAAGGACATGCCGGCCACGTCCCTCGGCGCCACCGCACGGGTGCCGGTGCCGAGGGTCAGGTAGGCCTCGCCGGGCTCGGCGACGACCCCCGTCACGCGGGTGGCGAGGTTGGCCACGGCGCTGTCGTCGAGCAACGCCCGCAGGTTTGGAAGCGCTGGCGAGTCGATGTCCTTCCAGGTGAGCCCAGGTACTGCGAACACGAGCACCCTGCGCTCCTCGGAGACCCCTGCCGGGTGGGCGGGCACCGCGGCGACGTCCAGCGCGGAGAAGACCAGCAGGAGGACCGCGGCGGCCGCCAGGAGCATGGCCAGAGGCGCGCGGCGCGTCACGCCGCCCGCTCCGAAGGCAGGGTGCGCACCGTCAGGTACACGAGGGAAGCGTTGACCACCCCGAGCATCACGCCAGGCACGGCGATCCCCGAGTCGTTGAGGGCGAACCCGAGGAACCCCACGACGGCCAGTCCAGCCAAGCTCTCCTGGATGGTGTCGCGGATCGACCGCACGTGGCCGGGGGCACGCCAGAGGAGGTACACGACGAAGCCGAGCGCGGTGGGGACCATGGCGGTCCACACCGAGCTGGTGATCACCGAGAGGTTGGCGCCGAGCTTTCGGCTCACCACCGTCTCGAGGGCCCCGAACCCCTGGTCGGCGACCGACTCCACCAACCGTCCGAGATGCGTGCGGCGGTCAGCGGGCCGGGTGAGGTCGACGGCGGCGAAGCCTCCCACCACGACGACGGCGACGGTGCCCCACAGGGCGAGCGAGCGCCAACGGATGCGATGCCCGTGGAGGCGGGCGACGGTGACTCCGACGGCGGGCACGAAGGCGAGCACCCCGCCGACGTCCGAGCCCCAGAACGGCATGCCGTCGACCACGATGGCCACCAGGAGCACACCGAAGGCGGCGACGGCGGCCGAGCTCCGCCCGGCCAGCCGGCGAGACAGGAGCCCGTAGAGGAGGAATGCAGCGCCGGCGAACTGTCCGAAGGCGAGGTTGCCCAGCCCGGCGAAGCGGCCGCCGACCGTCGGCGAGTAGCCGAAGACCGTGTTGAGCTGGAGGGGCGCACCCAGCACGATGTCCACGACGAGCAGCCCGAAGACGAGCCCGAGGCAGAGCAGCAGCGGGTCGAGCTCGCTCCGCCGCCCGACCAGCGACGTGAGCACGGACAGCAGGGCGGTCAGGGCGACCATGAAGGCCCAATAGGCCGCGGTCGGCGCGGCATGGAAGTCGAACAGCCCGGCGAGGTAGGTGGCCGGTAGGTAGGCCAGCATGGCCAGGGCGGCCAGGCCCACAAGACGGCGAAGGCGAGGGGCCTGGCGGCGAAGGACGAAGGCCGCCCCGATCCAGAGCAGCGCCTGGAGAACGACGAACGTGATGGCAACGGGAGCCACCATCCGGTCGCGGTAGCGCGACGCTTGATCGATCTGGTCGAGGTCGGCCGCCCGCCCCTCGCCGGTGGGGGCACCGTCGGCCGAGCGCTCGAAGCGGCGACCTTCCATCGAGGGTGGCTGATCGACGTCGACCAGCTGGAGGATGGTCGGAGCGATGTCGACGAGGGTGACTAGACCACTACGTCGGGTGCTGGCCGAACGGAGCAGGCCGGGCTCGATCCCGGGTGCCCGCATGGACGCCACCGTCAGGTGGACCGATGCGGCGGCGTGGTACGGCGCCACGACGACCACGGCGTCGCGCTCGACGTCCACGGACTCCAGCAGATCCTCGACGAGGGCATCCGTGGCTCGCAGCGCATCTCGGCGCACCGCGATCCGCTGCTCCGGCGTGGCCAGCGGGAGGTAGCGATCGGCGCGCGCGAGGTCCGAGCCCTCGAGCAGCACGACGCCGCCCACCTCCCAGGCCTCCTCGAAGGCGGCCACCACCGCCGACCGGGCGTAGCGCAGGCCGTAGGGAGCCGATGGTGCCGGCTCCAGGAGGACCGTCGACACCGCACCCGAGGGGACGACGCCACGCTCGTCGATGAGGGCGGTGGCCGCCGTGCGGTTGAACAACGGACCGCCGATGACACCGCGACCATCGGCGTTGGCGATGACCGCTCGCGGGACCCCGGCCTCGGCGAGGCTCTGGCCGAGGGCGCCGATCTCGGCGCCGTAGTCCAGGCCGCCGTTGCGCGCCACCAGCGATGGGAACCCGAACGCGAGGAGGCCCTCCTCCGCGGCGACCCCGGTGTTGCGGGCGAAGACGGCCCCCGCGGGAGTGCCCAGGAAGTCCTCGGACGGCTCGAGCACCTGGCCGCCGGCGAACACGCCGCGGGCCCGGGCCCCGGCGCTCATCGTGGCGTACCCGTCGCCGGCATCGGTCACCGGGAGCACGTCACGGACCGAGAGCGCGCCGACCGCCGAGCCGTCGAGCAGCCCGTCGAGGGCGGGGGTGTCGCCTCGGTAGAGCTCGTCCCAGGAGAGCGCCGGGAGGGAGAGGACGAGGACGCGCTCGGCTCGCGGGCCCGTCGGCTCGCCGGCCGCCGCGACTCCCGGCGGTGCGCCGACCACTACGGCGGCGGCGACCAGCAGCTGGGCGAGGCGGAGCGACCTCATGGCGCGCCCGTCACCGGCCCCGGAGCCCTGTGGGGGAGGCCGCCGATGACCCGCAGCATCCCGAGGTAGGCGGCCACCATGCCCACCCCGATCACCACGAGAGCGGCGACGGTCGGCGCTCGCCCGGCGGGCGACCAGGCCGACATGGCGGACCAGGCGGTTGCTCCGACGACCAAAGCCAGCCCGAGCGGACGGAGCAGCGCCCAGTCCAGCACGCGGCCCGTCTGCGATCGGAGGCGCGCCGCCAGCCAGACCCCGCCCACGACATACGCCAGGGTGTGGGCCAGGCCGACGAGCACCAGCCGCGCCGCGCCGTCGGAGCCGGCGGCAGCCGCCAGCATCGCCATCGCACCCATGGCGGCCGAGCCGAGCGACGCCATGGCCGGGGTCCGGCTGTCCCCGAGGGCGTAGGCCACCCGGGTCAGGAGGAGGAACCCGCCATAGGCCGGTACCCCAGCGCCGAGACCGAGCAGGGCGGCGCCCAACAGCTCGGGCCCCTCACCGCTCGCCGCCTCACCGAAGGCGAGGACCGCCATGATCGGCAGCGAGAGCGCCACGAGAGCCGCCGCCACTGGGAGGGTGCCCACGGCCATGGTGTCCACCGCCCATCGCAGCGTTCGGCGAAGGCCGGCCCGATCTCCGGCGGCGACGTCGGAGGACAGGCCCGGGAGGATGGCCGTGTGGATCGGCTGGGCCAGCACCCCATAGGGGGCGAGGAACACCACGGTGGCGAGCTGATAGGCGACGACCCCGCCGGCCACCCCGCCGCAGGCCACCAGGGCGGCGGCCAGCAGGATGGCGGTCCCCGAGTGCTGGAGCGCGGCCCACCCCGAGAGTCGGAGCAGGCTCCTCACCTCAGAGTCGTGCAGGCCACGCCGCAGCCCGAAGCGGAACCGGAACCCCGAGGCGCGCAGACCGACGGCGGGCACGCCCACGAAGGCCGCCACGCCCAGCGTGCCCCCGAGCCCGAGGCACAGGCGCTCGCCAGCCGTGAGGACGAGACCCGGCTGATCCCCCGCCAGTGAGCGGAAGAGGACCATGGCGCTCACGAGCACGACGGTGTTGCCGATCGGGGCGATCGCCGTCAGCGCGAAGCGACCGCGCGCGTGCAGCACGGCGGTGGCGACCGCGCCGAGGGCGTACAGGAGCACCTGAGGGATGAAGAATCGCAAGAGGTAGGTCGCCAGCTCCCGTTGCTGCCCGGCCGCGACCGGATCGTCCACTCCGGCGGCCAGCACCCGGGCGAGGTGCGGAGCGAGGAGCACTCCGACGAGCGCGACCAGCCCGAGCCCCACCAGGGCGATGGACAGGATCCCGCCGGCCACCTCCTCGGCCCGTCGGGCATCTCCGCGACCGAACAGCTCGACGAAGGTGGGGACGAGCACTGCGGACAGGGCGCCCGCCGCCAGCAGCTCGAACAAGACGTTGGAGACGCTGTTGGAGGCTTGGAAGGTGTTGCCGAGGTAGGTGGTCCCCAGAACACCGGCGATCACCACCATGCGCAGGCCCCCGAAGGCGCGCGACACGGCGGCCGCAGCCCCCATGCCCGCCACCGACCTGGAGATGCTCGTGCCGGCGCCCGCAGGCGCCACCGTCACGGCGGCGTCCACGCCGGCAGCACCGAGTCGGCGCCTGCGCCGTAGCCGAAGTGTTGGCCGGGGAGACCATCGACGGCGGCGTCCAGGGCCAGGAC
>JBDSUN010000209.1:0-2833 GCA_039927735.1 Acidimicrobiales bacterium
GCCGATGGCCGCACCGATGCCGGCGATCTCGTCCTCGGCCTGCAGCGTTCGCACCCCGAAGGCCTTGTGCTTGGACAGCTCGTGGAGGATGTCCGACGCCGGCGTGATCGGGTACGACCCGAGGAACAGCGGCAGCTCCGACAGCTGCGACGCCGCCACCAGACCCCACGCCAAGGCCGTGTTGCCGTTGATGTTCGTGTAGGTGCCCGCCGGCAGCGGGGCGGGGTCGACCTCGTAGGGGTGGTCGAAGAGCTCGGCCGTCTCGCCGAAGGCGTGGCCGGCCTTGAAGGCCGCGATGTTGGCGTCACGGACCTGCTCCTTGTTGGCGAACTTGGCCCCGATCCACCGCAGGGTGTCGTCGACCGGGCGGGTGTACATCCAGGACACCAGACCGAGGGCGAAGAAGTTCTTGGAGCGCTCGGCATCGCGCGGCTTCACGCCGAGCGGCTCGACGGCGCCGAGGGTCAGGCTCGACATCGGGACCTCGAAGACGGTGTAGCCCTCGAGCGTGCCGTCCTCGAGCGGGTTGTCGGCGTACCCGGCCTTGGTGAGGTTGCGGGCCTCGAAGGCGTCGACGTTGACGATGATGCTGCCGCCCAGCTCCAAGCGGGGCAGCTCGTTGCGCAGCGCGGCCGGGTTCATGGCCACCAGGACGTTCGGTGCATCGCCCGGGGTGGTGATGTGGTGGTCGGAGATGTGGACCTGGAAGGCGGAGACGCCCGCCAGCGTGCCGGCGGGCGCCCGGATCTCGGCCGGGAAGTCGGGCAGGGTGGCCAGGTCGTTGCCGAACATGGCGCTGGCGCTCGTGAACCGATCGCCCGTGAGCTGCATCCCGTCGCCCGAGTCCCCGGCGAACCGGATGATCACCCGGTCGAGGCGTTCGATCCGTTGTGGAGCGCCCTCGCGCTCGACGGTGTCTGACACGTCAGCCCACCCCCCGGTGATCGTCCGGCGCGTCGTTGCGCAGGACTGCAGCCGAGATCGACCCTACCGGGCGGGCCTAGGTGATCGACGCCTCGTAGATGCTGCCGACGGACCCGTCGAGGGCGGCATCGAAGTCGCCGTTGCTCTGCTGGGCGCTGAGGCCCTCGGTGAGGGCACGGGAGAAGCTCGCCACCACCCCTGGGTTCCGGCGGAGGCGATCGTTGGCGTCGTCGCGGGAGTACCCACCCGACAGCGCCACGACCCGGAGCACCTTCGGGTGCTCGACGAGCTCCTGGTAGAAGCCGTCCGCGTCCGGGAGCGTGAGCTTGAGCATGACGACGTCGTCAGCGCCGAGACGGTCGAGCTGTGCCAGGATGGCCGTCTTCAGGAGGGCTTCGGCCTCGGCCTTGTCGGGGCTGTGGATGTCCACCTCCGGCTCGATGATCGGAACGAGGCCGGCGGCCAGGATCTGGCGGCCCACCTCGAACTGCTGGTCGACGACGGCCGACACGCCGGCCGGGTCGGCCAGCTTGATGACCGACCGCATCTTGGTGCCGAACACGCCCTTGGCCACGGCTCGGGCGAGCAGGGCGTCGAGGTCGGGCATCGGCTTCATCAGCTGGGCCCCGTCGGCCTCGTCGGCCAGGCCCTTGTCCACCTTCAGGAACGGCACCACGCCCTTGACCGACCACAGGTAGTCGGGCGCATCGCGCCCGTCGATCTCGCGGTCCATGGTCGCCTCGAAGAGGATGGCGCCGAGCACGCGCTCGCCGGAGAAGCTCGGGCTGGTGACGATGCGGCTGCGCATCTCGTGGATGCGGTCGAACATCTCCTCGTCGTTGGCGTAGGCATCCTCGCCCACCCCGTAGAGCAGCAGTGCCTTCGGGGTGCTTCCGCCGCTCTGGTCGAGGGCGGCGACGAAGCCCTTCCCGCCCCGGACCTTGTCTGCCTGCTGCTGATCCATGGGTGCGCCACCTGTCTGGTCGGGCCGGGCTGGGCCCCCATCATGGCGGACCCTGCCGGGGCCATCACAACTGCGCCGTCAACGTGGCCAGGGCGGCGCGCACGGCCTTCTCCGCAGTGGCCGCTCGCCGGGTGGGCACGGCCGTCGAGACGACCACCTCGGTCCGGCTCTGCGTCGCCCCTCCGGCGCGGAAGAACCGCCGCCGGACGCGGCCGATGACGAGGAGCTCCTCTCCCTCTGCCCACCCGGCGGCCGCCGCCGGCGCGCCCAACCATGCCGCCGGGACCGATGCAGCGCCCCCGCCCTCAGGACGGATGGTCAGCTCGAGCGAGAGGACCTCGTCACCCGAGGGCAGGACCCGAAGGTCGGGGAGGCGGCTGAGGACGCCGACGAGGATGGACAGGTTGGTCCCGGCGGGCGGGATGATGGCCTTGGACATGAGGTGCCTCCGACGATGCGGTGAGCGAACGTGGAGGGGGAAGGACCCCGACGGTAGGCGAGGGGGTGAGACGGCTAGCGCAGTGCCCGGAGGCGGGCCTCGACGTCGCCGAGGTCGGGGTCCGCGGCGGCGACGATCCCGAAGAGCTGGCGGGCCCGAGGCACGTCGCCGGCCCGCTCGTGCAGGTCGGCCAGCGCGTAGGTGACCCGCAGGTGGTGCTCCTGGGGCTTCTTGGCCGGCGGCTTCGACTGGGACAGCACGGTGATGGCGTCGGTGACCTTGCCCTGGTCGGCCAGCGACCCTGCGTAGACGATCCGACCTTCGGCCACCAGCGCCGCGCTCGGCGAGGCAGCTCGCAGCTCCTCCCACAGCTCCGACACCTTGGCGTGCCGGCCGAGGGCCCGGTAGCAGTCGGCCAGGACGGGATGCTGCTCGGTGCTGCCGTTCAGCCCCCGGAAGGCCTCCAGCTCGGCCACCGCCAGCTTCCACCGACCCAACCGGTAGTA
>JBDSUN010000210.1:0-5993 GCA_039927735.1 Acidimicrobiales bacterium
CTCGAGCGCCCGGTTGACACCGGTGAGGCGCAGGACGGGGTCGGGGTTGCAGGCCGCGGCGTAGAGGAAGGCACCCTCGGAGAACTCGCCGATCTCGGTGCCCATCCAGTCGCTGAGCTTCACGGAGATCTCACAATGGCGGGCCTCGTCCCAGCACTGTCGGGCCATGTCGAGCTTCAGCGCGAACGGGGCCTCGTCGGCACCGTCGCCGGTTTCGAAGTCCCAGCACGTGCGGCCCGCGCCTTCGAGGGCCTGGATCTCGCCCACGAAGATGCCGTGCATGAGGGCTCGGGCGGCGTCGGGCGCGTCGGGGCGGTCGGGCGTGAGGCGCCCGGGGCCGCGCTTGTTCTTGCCGGCGCCTTGCTCCACGCGAGCGGTGCGCGGGTCCTCGAAGCGCTCGGACATGGGCACTCGGACGAAGCGTCCGTCGCGGGCCAGGTCCTCTACGGGAAAGGCTTTCCTCATGCGTGGGTCTCCTCTTGGGTGGAGTACGAGTCGCCGATGGATCCGGGGCCGGTGATGCCCCCCGAGGCCAGCAGCAGCTTCTGCAGCTTGGCTTGGTGGTCGATGGCCCGCCGCAGCTCGTCTTCGGTCTCGATGAGCGACTGCAGCATCATCTCGCCGTCACGCCAGTCGTCGAGCTCGTCGGCGAGGATGAACTTGAGCGAGCGGATGGTGGGGGCGTCGGTGATGGTGGACGTGTTGTTCAGGTGGTACGTGTAGGCGGCGATCTTGGCCGGGATGAGCACCCGGTAGGCACCGACCAGCTTCTCGACGGTGAGCTCGGGCCCCTCGGGCTCGGTCATGGCGTCGATGAAGGCCACGATCTCGTCGTTGGCCGGAGCGGTGAGCCGCTCGGGGTTCATCTCCCGGAGCTCGGGCAGGCGCTTGTGCCAGAGCTCGGCGTGCCAGGCGTGGTGGTAGCAGTGGGTGCCGAGGCGCAGCTTCACGTCCAGCTCGGGCACGGTGGCCACCCACCCGCCGAGGACCTCGAACAGGCGCATCTCGATCCACTTGTAGTTGCCGACCCGTCTCGCCGACTCCTCCACCGTGAAGATCCCCGGGATCTCCCGGCGGTCCCACGGCGCAAACGGCGCTCGCGGCTTCTTCGGATCAGCCAACCCTGGACCCCCCGGTCTCGTCTGGAGAACGATCGTTATCGAGAGCAGCCTCCCGCGTCCTGACTCTGCGGTCAAGCCATGCCGGAGCCACCTCGCTGAGGACGACGGCGATCAGGATGAGGGCGGCTCCTGCGAGCTGCACCGGGCGCAGTGGGTCGCCACCGACTGCCGCCAGCCCGCCGGCCGACACGGGCTCCAGCAGCAGGAGCAGCGCGACCCGGGCCGGAGGGACGGTCCGTTGGCCGCTCACCTGCAGCACGAAGGCGAGGGCGGTGGCCACCACGGCCGTGGCGACGACGGCGGCCACCGCAGGCGCCGGGAACCCGTACCCGCCCACCCAGAACCCCGGGATGACGCACGCGCCGCCGACAAGGGCGACCTGGATGGCGGCCAGCCGGATGGGATCGTGCCGGTGAGCGGTCTCGCCGAGGATGACGACGTGGGCGGCGAAGGCGATCGCACAGCCGACCGTGAGCACCTCGCCTCGCCCGAAGCCGCCGCCGTCGCCGCCACCGCCCGGGTCCGTCAGCAGCACCAGGCCCACCACCGCGACCGCAATGCCGACGAGGGTGACGGGGTGCGGGCGTCGTCGCAGCAGCAGTCCGAGGACGGGCACGAGCACCACGAGCAGGTAGGTGATGAAGGCAGACGTGGCCGAGCCGGTGTACTGGAGTCCGACGGTCTGGAGCACGTAGCCCACCAGGAGCGCCCCGCCCGCCAGCAACCCATCACGGACCTCGCCAGGGCTGGAGGGGCGCCGCCGGGCCAGGGGCCAGAGCACCAGCGCGCCGAGCAGGAAGCGCACGGCGAGGAACGGCACGGGCTCCACCCGGCCCACCGCATCCTGCACCACCACGAAGGTGCTGCCGAAGCAGAGGGCCGCCACCACGAGCGCCAGGTCACCCCGGCGGGCTGGTGCCGCCTCGTCGGGCGCGGAGGTCGTCGTCACCCGCACAGTGTGCGGGGTCGGTCGCGAGGCGCGCATCTCGGTGGCGTTTCGGGCACCCTGTTGCCGCCATGGACGCCTCCACCCCCCGAGCTCGCAACGCCAGTTCGGTGCCGTGAGGGCCATCGACCGGGATCTGGCCCGGCTCGCCAAGGCGCCCAGCCCGTACGAGCCGCCGATGCCCGAGGGGTCCGCCGCGCCGGCACCGGCCGCCCAGGTCGATCCCGATCGGGCGCTGGGATGGATCCGCCGGGTGCTGCCGCGGTTGGCCGCTCGCCGGGGCCGACTGCTCGGTGGGCTCCTGGCGGCGGCGGTGGCCATGCTGGCCCAGGTCGTGGCGCCGCGGGTGCTGATGGCGGCCATCGACCGGGCGCTCACGCAGCGCACGAGCAGCCTGACGCCGTTCGTCGTGACGTTGGCGGTGCTGGCGGTGTTGCGGGGCGGGCTGACCGTCTACTACCGCTCCACGCTCTTCCGGTTGGCCTTCGCCCTCGAGTACGACCTGCGCACGACGATCTACGAGCACCTGACGAAGCTGTCGTTTCCGTTCTATGACCGGGTCCAGTCGGGGCAGCTCATCTCGCGTGCCAACAGCGACATCCGTTCGGTCCAGATGTTCCTGACCTTCATGCCCATCGTCTCGTTGAGCCTGGCCAGCTTCGTGGTGGCGCTGGGAATCATGCTCAGCGTCAACGTCCCGCTCACCCTGGTGGCCGTGCTGCCCATCCCGTTCATCTACGTGTTCGGGGTGAAGATGCGCGAGCTGCTGTTCCCGATCAGCTGGGTGGTGCAGTCCCGCACGGCGGATGTGGCGACCATCGTCGAGGAGAACGTCACCGGCGCCCGGGTGGTGAAGTCGTTCGCGGCCGAGCCCCTGCAGCTCGACGCCCTCGGGGTGGCCGCCCGGCGCTTGCGCTGGGCGGCCATCCGGCAGGTGGACGTCCGGGCCCGGTACGCGCCGCTGATGGAGGGGCTGCCCCGGCTCGGCCTGGCCGCGGTCCTCCTCTACGGCGGGCTGCTGGCCGTCGACGGGCAGGTCACCGTCGGCACCCTGGTGGCCTTCAGCGCCTACGTCGTGCTGCTCCAGGCTCCCTTCCGCACCCTCGGCTTCATGCTGCTGCTCGGGCAGCGGGCGGCCGCATCGGCCGGGCGCATCTACGAGATCCTGGACACGGATGCCGAGATCGTGGACCGACCTGGCGCCGTCGACCTGCTCGCCCCGCGAGGTGAGGTGGAGCTCGACGACGTGACCTTCCGGTACGGCGAGGGCGGCCCCGTGCTCGAACACCTCGACCTGCGGTTGGCCCCCGGCGAGACGGTGGCCATCGTGGGGCGGACGGGCAGCGGCAAGTCCACCATCGCCCGGCTCCTCCCGCGCTTCTACGATGCCAGCGAGGGCACGGTGCGCGTCGATGGTCACGACGTGCGTGACCTCTCGGTGCGCAGCCTGCGGGCTGCCATCGGGCTGGTGCTCGACGAGCCGTTCCTCTTCTCGGCCACCGTGCGCGACAACATCGCCTACGGCCGCCCTGACGCGTCGGACGAGGACGTGCGCTCCGCCGCAAGGGCGGCCGGGGCCGAGGGGTTCATCGACGATCTGCCTGAGGGCTTCGACAGCGAGGTGGGCGAGCGCGGCTACACCCTGTCGGGCGGACAACGGCAGCGGATCGCCATCGCCCGCACCCTCCTCGCCGACCCGACCATCCTCATCCTCGACGATGCCACCAGCGCCATCGACGTGCAGGTGGAAGAAGAGATCCACGCTGCCCTTCGCGGGCTCATGGAGGGGCGGACCACGCTGGTCATCGCCCATCGCATCTCCACCATCAACCTCGCCGAGCGGGTGGTGCTGCTGGAGGGTGGCCGCATCGTGGCCGACGGCCGCCACGCCGAGCTCATGGCCAGCGAGCCTCGGTACGCAGAGGTCCTGGCCCACATCGAAGGGACCGATGCGGCCCGCCGAGTGCGGGCCGAAGAGGAACGGGCGGTCAATGAGCGACGGGCCGCGCTGACCGAGCGCGACACGCCCCCTCGGACGTCCACCGGCATCGGCGAGCTTCCCTGATGGCCTGGGGCGGAGGTGGCTTCGGTGGCGGAGGTGGGGGCGGCGCGGGCGGTGCCTTCGGGGGCGCGGCGGCCGGCGGCGCCGGGCTGCCCTTCGCCGGCGTGCCTCCGGAGATGCAGGCGCGCGTCGACGGCCTGCTGCGCGACGAGCCAGAGCACGACGACGAGCACGTCCCGTACGAGCCGGTCGCTCGCGACACGGCCCGGTTCTCGCTGCGTCGCCTGCTGGTGCCGCATCGAGCCGCCCTGGCCGGGTCCATCGGTCTGGTGGTGCTGGAGACGGTGGCCCTCCAGGCGGGGCCGTTGCTCACCCAGATCGCCATCGACGACGGCATCCGCCAGTCGAACCGCACGGTCATCGTCAGCGTCGCCGCGGTGTACCTCCTCAGCGTGGTGGTGGGGGCCATCACCAGTCGCAGTCGGATCGCCTGGACCGGGCGGGTGGGGGAGCGACTCCTCTACGACCTGCGCCTCAAGGTGTTCAGCCAGTTCCAGCGGCTGTCCATCGACTTCTTCTCCCGGGAGAAGGCCGGGCGGCTGATGACCCGAATGACGAGCGACCTCGACAACCTCACGCAGCTGCTGCAAGAGGGCTTGGTGCAGCTGTTCGTGCAGGGGCTGACGATGGTGTTCGTCACCGGTGTCCTCATCGTGCTCAACCCGGCCCTCGCCGCCGTCACCCTGCTGGTCGTCGTGCCGCTGATGCTGGGGGCCACGCTCTGGTACCGCTCGGCCTCCGACCAGACCTTCGACGTCGTGCGCGACCGCATCGCCGACGTGATGGCCCATCTCCAGGAGAGCCTCTCGGGAGTGCGGATCGTGACCGCCCACAACCGTCAGCCGCGCAACGTGGCCGAGCACCGCACCATCGTCGACACCTACCGGCGAGCCAACGACGCCACGGCCAACGTCGGTGGCGCCTACGGCGGCATCACCGAGACGGTGGGCATGGCCGGCCAGGTGGTCATCCTGGTCATTGGTGGACGCTGGGTGCTCGACGGCTCGATGGAGATCGGCGAGCTGGTGGCCTTCGTGCTGTACCTCACCGCCTTCTTCGCCCCGATCCAGCAGCTGGTGCAGCTCTACAACACGTACCAGCAGGGTCAGGCGTCGGTCCGCAAGCTGCGCGACCTCCTCGCGGAGCAGCCCAGCGTGGCGCAGCGCCCGGCCGCATCGGACCTGCCCGACCTGGCTGGCGAGGTCCGCCTCGATGGGGTCACCTTCGCCTACGTTCCCGGGCGCGACGTCCTGCACGACGTCGACCTCACCATCCCCGCCGGGGAGACGTTCGCCTTCGTGGGGGAGACCGGTGCGGGCAAGTCGACCATCGCCAAGCTGGTGAACCGTCTCTACGACCCGACGGCCGGCCGGGTGCTGCTGGATGGGATCGACGTCCGCGAGGTCACCCTTGCGTCGGTGCGGGCCCAGGTCGGCACCGTCCCGCAGGAGGCGTTCCTGTTCGGCGGCTCCATCCGCGCGAACGTCTCCTTTGCCCGCCCCGACGCTACCGAGGCGGAGATCCTCGAGGCCTGCCAGCTGGTGGGGCTCGGCGATCTCCTCGACCGCCTGCCGGACGGCATCGATACGCCGGTGCATGAGCGCGGCGTGTCGCTGTCGTCAGGCGAGCGCCAGCTCCTCGCCCTGGCCCGCGCCTTCCTGGCCGGGCCCCGCATCCTCGTGCTCGACGAGGCCACCTCCAACCTCGACCTGCGGTCCGAGGCCAAGATCGAGACTGCCCTCGACACCCTCCTCGAAGGCCGGACCGCCATCCTCATCGCCCATCGCCTGGCCACCGCCATGCGCGCCGATCGCATCGCCGTCATCCACGAGGGCCACATCGCCGAGCTTGGCACCCACGCCCA
>JBDSUN010000211.1:0-3838 GCA_039927735.1 Acidimicrobiales bacterium
CCTCCTCCAGCGGCCCCCGCACGGCGCGGAGGACGATCAGGCAGTAGGTGAAGGTGCCGACGGCGACGCCCACGACCCGTCGGTTGAAGGGGTCCCGGAACAGGCTGTGCACGAGGCGTGGAGAGAACTGCCCGGACGCCTGCTGGATCACGAGCAGCACGACAGAGAAGGCGATGCCCGCCACCGTGATGGTGGCGGTGGCGACGACGCCCAGCACCTCCCGGGCGCTGTCGACCGTCGAGGTCAGCACGAAGGGAAGCTGTTTCGAATCGGCGCCGGCGTCGAGCTCGAGGGCGGCGAGTCCCAGCGCAGCCCCCGCGACGACGAAGAGCATCGGGACGAAGAAGAGGCTGCCGCGCAAGCGCTCGGCGAGCGCGCTCCGGCGGATCGACATCGCCTCCTGCTACCCGACCGTCAGCTCCGGCAACCGAGCGGAGGCGCTCATCGCCGAAGGTCGAGCGGATCTGGCCGTCGTCGCCGCGCCACCCGCACATCGTGCGCTCTCACCAAGTGATGAGGTCGATCCAGTAGCGGCGCTTGGGCTTGCCGCTCTCGGTGTCGTGCACCACCGAGTCGAGCTGGCCGCCGCAGCGCTCGATGACCGTGGCCGAGCCGACGTTGTCGTCCTCGCAGGTGACGAGGGCTCGCTCGATGCCCAGCTGCTTGGCCCGGGCCAGGCTCTGGCGGAGGATCTCGGTGGCATGCCCACGCCGACGACGGTCGGGCAGGACGCAGTAGCCGATGTGCCCACCCTCGTGGGCGAGGAACTCGTTGAGCTCGTGACGGATCGAGGTGCGACCGACGATCTCGCCGTCGACCTCCGCCACCAGAAAGGTGTGGGCCACGAACCTCGGCGGCAGGTCGGTGCCGGTTCTCTGGGCGGCCAGTGCGCGGAGATAGGTCGACCACGGCACGCCCATGTAGGCGAGCCCGAAGGGGAAGTCTTCGACCGCCATCGCAGCGTGGGCGGCCACAAAGGCGGCCTCGTCGTCGAGGCGGAGATCCCTCAGGGTGAGCGCCACGACAGGAGGCTACGAGGCAGCGGCCACCCTCCAGGCCAGAGGTCCGCCAGGCCTCGGTGGCGGGTCAGGCGGCGGGGTCGCCGAACAGACCGGGCTGGTCAGGTGCGGCCGGCAAGGTCCGGCTCGTTGGCGGCGAAGCCAAGGTCGTCCACGGATGCTACGAGACGCGCACGCCCGTGCCGCACGGCAGCCTCCGCTCGAGGGCCGGAGCGGAAGCACCCGGCGACGGGTGGAAACCCTGCTCAGAACGGTGCCGCGCCCTACGGGAAGGCGGCGTGGAGGTGGGCCGCGACGACCCGGGCGCCGCGCTTGGACAGGAGGATGGAGTAGTGGTTGGTGTCGTCCACCAGCATCTCCATCTGGATCGGCCAGCGTGACCGCAGCGGATCGATGAGCTCGTCGGGGAGCAGGGGGGGCACCTCGTTGAGGAGGCCGCGGGGCGCCCGGAGCAGCACGGTGGGCTGGGCGAGGCCGTCGAAGGCCTGGCGCACGGTCTTGTCGACGAGCAGCTCCCGACCGTCGAAGCAGACGGCGTCGAGCACCGCGGAAGAGTGGAGGTCCGGCTCAGTCCCGACGAGGTCGTGGTCGAGCCAGGCCTCGGTGTCATCTGTCCAGGCGCCAGCGTCGGTGAGCGCTGGGTGGGCTCGCCAGAAGTCGTGGTAGTCGGCCCGGCTGGCGAAGGTCATCTCGAGGCGGGCCAGGGCGGGACCGAGGACGCCGGCCAGCATGGCGTCGGGGTCGACGTCGCGGGGGAGGGGCAGGCCGATGCCACCGTCGACGAGGACCACCGAGGACCAGCGGCTCGGGTGCACGGTGGCGGCGGTGGTGGCCACGTAGGCCCCCATCGAGTGGCCGGCCAGCACGGCGTGGTTGAGGCCGAGGTGGTCGAGGACAGCCACCAGGTCGTCGGCGTGGGCGCGCATCCCGAACGGGCCGGGCAGCTTGGTGGAGTCGCCCCGCCCCCGCAGGTCGGGGGCCACCAGCGACACGTCGGGGCCGAGGGCGCGGGCCACCCCCTGCCAGGAGCGATGGTTGCCGGTGATGCCGTGGGCGGCGACGACGATCTGGTCGCCGTCGCCCCAGCGGCCCACGTGGAGCGGGCCGCCGGTCACCGGCACGTCGAAGGACGAGTAGGGCGTGAGGGCCATGGGACCGACGCTATCCCTGGCGGCGCGTCCTGTCGCCGGGGGCTCAGGCGATGGTGCCGTCGTCCCGCAGGTTCGCCAGCGCAGCCGCGTCGAGGCCCAGCTCGGTGCCCAGAACCTCGTCGGTGTGCTCGCCGAGCCAGGGCATCCGGGTCTCCGGACCCTCGGCCACGTTGGTCATCTTGACGGGGTTTCCCGGCACGAGCAGGGGCTCGTCGATGCCATCGCTGCGGGGCACCTCCACGAGCATGTGGCGGGCGGCGACGTGCTCGTCGGTGACCACCTCGTCATCCCGGTAGCACGGGCCGGCGGCGATGCCGGCCGCCGACAGGGCGGCGCAGGCCTCCAGGCGGGTGCGGCCGGCGGCCCACCGCTCGACGGCCGGACGGATCGCGTCCTCGAGGTGGTCGACCCACCCCTGCCGGTCGGCGAACCTCGGGTCGGTGGGCCAGCCCGGCTCGCCGACCATCTCGGCCAGCAGGGCGAACTGCGGCTCCCGTCCGACCTGGATGATGAACCACCCGTCCGCGGCCCGGAAGCCGTCCATGATCAGCGGGGCCAGGTCGCCGTTGCGCAGGCCGAGAGACCAGAAGCTGGTGACGATGTCGGTCATGGCGACCATGGCGTCGAGCATGGCGATGTCGACGTGCTGGCCGACCCCGGTGGCCTCCCGGTGCCGGAGCGCGGCCAGCACCCCGATGACGGCGTACAGGCCCGAGCCGATGTCGCCAAGGGCGCCGACCGGCGCGACCACGGGCGGGGTGTCGCCCCGTCGCTTGAAGTCGTAGATGCCCGACATGGCTTCCACCACCGGGGCGTAGGCCGGCCAGGAGTCGTAGGGCGACGGCACCGTGTTCCCGAACCCCGACACCGACAGGTAGATGGCGCGCGGGTGCACGGCCGCGACGTCGGCGTACCCCAGGCCGAGGCGCGCCATCGAGCCGGCCTTGGAGTTCTCTGCGATCACATCGAAGCGCGGCGCGAGCTGCAGCACGAGGTCGCGCCCGGCGGGGGCCTTGAGGTCGATGCAGACGCTGCGCTTGTTGAGGTTGTTGCGCAGGAAGGTGGCGCCCACCGCGCGCCCGTCCGGATCGTCCATGGCCGGCTGCGAGCCCCGCCCGAGATCGCCGCCGCGGGGGTGCTCGACCTTGACCACGTCGGCCCCCAGGCGGGCGAGCAGCTGGGTGGCGTAGGGCAGGGCCTGCATCTGCTCGAGGGCCAGGACGCGCACGCCGTCCAGAGGCTTGCCGGCGGCGACCGCCTGCTCGTTGGAGACGTCGCCGAGCCGCATCCGATCGACGGTAGGCGAGGATGTGACGACCCGTCAGATCTCGCCGTACCCTCGGCCCATGGCATCTCGGGGGATCGTCTCGGCGGCTGCCTACGTGCCCCATCGCCGCCTTGATCGCAGCACCATCGCCGCAGTGGCGGGCGGCGGCGGGGGCAAGGGCACCCGTTCGGTGGCGGGCTACGACGAGGACACCACCACCATGGGCGTGGAGGCGGCGCGGGTGGCGCGACGGGCGGTGCCGGGCGTCGAGCCCCACACGTTGTGGTTCTCCACGGTCGCCCCTGCCTACGCCGACAAGACCAACGCCACCACGATCCACGCCGCCCTCCGGCTGGGCGCTGACGTGGGCGCCTTCGATGCCAACGGCTCGGTCCGCTCCT
>JBDSUN010000212.1:0-10229 GCA_039927735.1 Acidimicrobiales bacterium
CCGAGGAAGCCGAAGGGGGCGGTGAAGACGTTCTCGGTGAGCTCGAGCGCGGTCAGCCAGAGGCCGATGAGCCCCGCCCCGAGGAAGAGGGGACGGCCCCGCCCCGGACCCACCGCGTAGGACGCCAACCACACGATGGTGGACACGATGAGGATGCCCTCGGTGGAGTAGGGCGGGAACTTGTCGGCACCGAAGGTGAGGAAGAACATGCACGGCGGCGTGCCGAGCGCGGCCGCCACCGTTCCGCCGGTGGCCACGGCGCCTCGCCTGGCCTGGGCCAGCACGAAGTACCCGGCCGCCACCACCAACGCCGAGAGCACCAGGCCCGGGAACCGGTTGAAGTCCCCGTCGTCGCCCGCCCCCGTGTCGCCGGCGACGATGAGCACCCCGAGGATGCCCAGCGCACACCCGGCGCCAGCCAGTGCGATGGACGTGCGGGGCTCGGATCGGCGCAGGCCCCGCTCGCCGAGCGAGTCGAGGAAAGAGGTGGATCGTGGTCCCGCCAGAGGTTCCGTCATGCGAGGACGGTACGCCTGGGTGGCCCGGCGTCGGCGGACCTCGCCGGGACGCGGCGAGGCCCCGGCCGTGGCCGGGGCCTCGCATCAGATCCGCATCAGTCAGAAGGGGGCGGAACCCGTGCCGCCGCCGGTGACGGGGTGGTCGTCTTCCTTGGCCGCGAACTTCAGGTACCCGCCGACCGCCAGGCCGATGGCAGCTAGTGCAGCGATGAAGAGGCCGAAGGCCCGGTCGAGGTCGAACCCGAAGACCTCCTCGCCGATGAGGAGCTTGAGCAGCACCAGGAGCGCAGCCAGGGCGCCCAGGCCCAGGTAGAACTGGCCCCACGGGACCGGCAGGTCGGGGAGCTTCACATCGCACAGCTTGCTGGCAATGACGCAGCCGGCCAATACGAGACCGATGAGCATCGGGAGCGTCGACCACAAGAATCCGACGTCGCCGCCACTGAAGTTGACCGAGTCGCCGAGGCCGTTGTCGACCTTGAACCAAGGCAGGAAGTAGGCGATGAAGAGCAGGATGCCTGAGCCGGCGATGATCTTGTCGCTGGTGGTGAGCTTGTTCAGATCCACGGTTGTCCGCCTCCGTAGGTGGTGTGGGTGGCCAGCGCGAACGCTAACGCACGCCGTCGGCGCCGCGATGGATCTGGCCGGGATCGGGTGTCCTGGGCGCCGAGTAGGTTCGAGAGGTGCGCATCGCCGTGCTCGCCTCCGGGAGCGGGACCCTCTTGGACGCCATGCTCGGCGACGGGATCCCGGTCGCCCTGGTGGTGGTGGACCGACCGTCGAAGGCGCAGGTCGTGGCCGAGTCGCACGGCGTGCCGGCGGTGCTCGTGGAGCGCCAGAGCTTCGGTGCCGACTTCGACCGGGATGACTACACCGAGGTCGTCGTCGAGGTGCTGCGCGCCCACGACATCGGCCTCGTGGTGATGGCCGGGTTCGGCACCATCTTCGGTGCGCCCATCCACGCGGCGTTCCCGAACCGGATCCTGAACACCCACCCGGCGCTCCTACCCTCGTTCAAGGGTTGGCACGCAGTGCGCGACGCGCTGGCCTACGGGGTGAAGGTCACGGGCTGCACCGTGCACGTCGCCACCCCCGAGGTCGACGCCGGGCCGATCCTCGCTCAGGAAGCGGTGGCCGTGCTGCCGGGCGACGACGAGGATGCGCTGCACGAGCGCATCAAGGCCGTCGAGCGACGCCTCTACCCCCAGACCATCCGAACGGTGCTGGCCAACCCGTCTCTCCTCACCAAGGAACCGCTTTGAGAGCCCTCCTGTCCGTCTACGACAAGTCCGGGATCGTCGAGCTGGCGCGCGAGCTGCGCAGCATGGGGTGGGACCTCATCTCCAGCGGCGGCACCGCCAAGGCCCTCCGCGATGCCGACCTCGCCGTCACCGACGTCGCCGAGCTCACCGGGTTCCCGGCCATCCTCGGCCACCGTGTCGTCACGCTGCACCCCAAGGTGCACGGCGGGATCCTGGCCGACCGCCGCAACCCCGACCACCAAGCCGACATGGCCCAGTACGGCATCGACCCGCTCGACCTCGTGGTCTCCAACCTCTATCCGTTCGGCGCCGACACCTCCAGCTTCGAGCACGGTGCCACCCGGGCCGAAGAGCTCATCGACATCGGTGGGCCGGCCATGATCCGGGCGGCGGCCAAGAACTTCAAGGACGTCGGCATCCTCACCCACCCGTCCGACTACCGGACCGTGGTCGACGAGCTGAAGGCCGGCGGCGTCCTCTCCGACACCACCAAGCGGGCGCTGGCCCGCAAGGCCTTCGCCCACACCGCCGCCTACGACGCTTCCATCGTCACGTGGTTCGACCGGGTAGCCGATGACCCGCTGCCGCCGACGATCCACCTCGCCCTCGAGCGGGTGCAGGACCTGCGCTACGGCGAGAACCCGCACCAGACCGGCGCCCGCTACCGGGGCGTCGGCACCACGTCCTGGTGGGACGGCGTGGAGCAGCACGGGGGCATGGCGCTCAGCTACCTCAACCTCTTCGACGCCGACGCCGCATGGGGCCTCGCCAACGACCTGGCGGCAGTGGCGGGACAGCCGGCGGTGGCCATCATCAAGCACGCCAACCCGTGCGGTGCCGCCGTGGCGCCAACCCTGGCGGATGCGTATCAACGCGCCTTCGAGTGCGACGAGCGCTCGGCCTTCGGCGGCATCGTGGCCCTGTCGCACCCGGTGGACGACGCCACGGCGGCGCGCATGGTGGCCGCCGCTCAGGCCGACGTGGTCATCGCCCCCGGCTACGCCGACGGTGTCATCGAGGCGCTCACCACCAAGCGCAAGAACACCCGGCTGCTCACCGCCACGCCCCCGGCGCCCGACCGTCACCAGATCCGTCAGCTCACCGGCTCCTGGTTGGTGCAGGACGCCCACCACTTCGCGGCCCTCCGGGACGAGTGGCGGGTGGTCACCAAGCGGAACCCCACCGAAGCCGAGTGGGGGGATGCGGCCTTGGCCTGGCGCCTGGTGGGCTGGGTGAAGAGCAACTCCATCGTGCTGGTGAAGGACGGCACCGCGTGGGGCATCGGGGCCGGCCAGCAGAACCGGGTCGAGGCTGGCCAGATCGCCGCTGCCAAGGCGGCCGGGCGAGCGGCCGGCGGCGCCTGCGCCAGCGATGCCTTCTACCCGTTCCCGGACGGCATCGAGGCGGCCGCCGGCGCCGGCGTGGCCGTCGTCATCCAACCGGGCGGTTCCGTCAAGGACGACGACACCATCGCCAAGGCCGACGAGCTCGGCCTGGCCATGGTGTTCACGGGCGAGAGGCACTTCCTCCATTGAGCGCCGTGATGATGCCGGGGGCACCCGTCGCCGAGGCCGTGTTCGCCGACCTGCGACCCCGGATCGAGGCGCTCATCGCGGCGGGGCACACGCCGGGACTGGCGACCCTGCTCATCGGGGGCGACGAGCCCTCGGCGCGCTACGTCGGGATGAAGATGCGCAAGGCCGAGGAGCTAGGGCTCAGCAGCCCTCACGTGCACCTCCCGCAGGACTCGACCACCGCCGATGCCGTCGCCACCGTGCGGCGCCTCAACGACGATCCGGCTGTCGACGTGATGCTGGTGCAGCACCCTGCGCCGGCCCAGGTCGACTTCGATGCGGTGCTCATGGCCGTGGATCCCGACAAGGACGTCGACGGCATGCACCCCACCAACGTGGGGCGGCTGGCCCTCGGCATCCCCGGCCCGGTGTCGTGCACCCCGGCCGGGATCGAGGCGATCCTCGCCTACTACGGCGTGCCCGTCGCGGGCCGCAACGTGGTGGTCGTCGGGCGCGGCGTCACCATCGGCCGCCCGCTCAGCATCCTGTTGTCACAGAAGCGGCCCACCGCCAACGCCGCGGTCACCGTCGTCCATACCGGCGTGCCCGACTGGGCGGAGTACACACGGGAGGCCGACATCCTGGTGGCCGCCGCCGGTGTGCCCGGGATGATCCAGCCCGCGCACGTGCGTCCGGGAGGCGTGGTCGTCGGCGCCGGCGTCCGCTACGAAGGGCGCACGTTGCTCCCCGACGTCGACGAGACCTGCGAGGAGGTGGCCGGTTGGATCACGCCGCGCGTCGGCGGCGTCGGACCCACCACCATCGCCATGCTGTTCCGCAACTGCGTCGAGGCCGCCGAGCGCCGGGCGGGGCTGGCGTGATGGCGGGCTCGCTCGCCACGCTGCCGGCGCGCGACATCGAGGGCCACCGGTCCTCCGGTCTGGGGTCACCCGACCACCCGATGCGCATCATGACGAGACGGGCGGCCGGCCTCCATCCAGGCGCATGGGACGACACCGCACGAGCAGAGGTGGCCGCCTTCTTCGACGGGCTGGCCCCCGAGTGGCACACCCGGACGTCGCCGGAGCGCGATGCAGTCGTCACCGACGCCCTCGAGCGTGGCTTGCCCGATCACCTCGGCGGCGGCGACGTGTGCGTCGAGCTGGGCAGCGGCATCGGTGCCTACACGCCCCTCCTAGCCGGGCGATGGCGACGCACCCTTGCGGTGGAGGTGTCCCTCGAGATGCTGCGCCTCGCCGCGGCCGATGTCGGCCATCGGGTGCTGGCCGACGGCTCTCGACTTCCGCTCACGAGGGGTTCGGCCAGCGCCGTGGTGCTCGTCAACTGCTTCCTGTTCCCCGTCGAGGTCGACCGGGTGCTGACGGCCGACGGCGTGGTCGTGTGGGTGAACAGCAGCGGCGCAGAGACCCCCATCCACCTGCCGCCCGAGGACGTCATCGCAGCGCTGCCCGGCGAGTGGGATGGCGTGCGGAGCACGGCCGGGCTCGGGCTCTGGTCCGTCCTCTGGCGGTCGCGTACGGTGGACAGCCCATGACGCGGATCCACGAGCTGCTCGATGCCGGCCGGACGCTCTCCTTCGAGCTCTTCCCACCCAAGACCGACGAAGCCGAGCGGATGCTCGAGAAGGCGGTCGTGGAGCTGGCCGGGCTGCAGCCGTCGTTCGTGTCCGTGACCTATGGCGCGCTGGGGAGCACCCGGGAGCGCACGCGTGACGTCGTCACCCGCATCAACCACGAGCAGGCCTTCCCGGCCATGCCTCACCTCACGTGCGTGGGCCACACCCGGGCCGACATCGCCGAGCTGCTCGACCACTACGGCGACCACGGCATCGAGAACGTCCTTGCCCTCGGGGGCGACCCGCCGGCGGACGGTTCCGAGGCGGGGGGCGACTACGAGCACGCGTCGCAGCTCGTCGAGCAGGTGCGGGCCCATCCGGCCGGCTTCTCCATCGGGGTGGCCGCCCATCCGGAGCTGCACCCGCGCTCGCCGGAGCGCGCCGCCGACCGCCGTCACCTGGCCGCCAAGCTGGAGGCGGCCGACTTCGCCATGACGCAGTTCTTCTTCTCGATCGAGGACTACCTGCGCCTCGTCGACGAGCTGGCCGAGCTGGGGTGCGACAAGCCGATCCTGCCGGGGGTCATGCCCGTCGTCAGTCTGGCCGGCCTCCAGCGCATGGCCGGCATGAACGGCAGCGTCATCCCCGAACCCCTCCTCGAGCGCCTGGTGGCGGTGGGCGACCAGCCGGCCGAGATCGCCAAGATCGGCATCGAGGTGGCCACCGAGCTCGGCGCCGCCCTCCTCGCCGAGGACGCCCCCGGCCTCCACCTCTACGCCCTCAACCGAAGCGCTGCGGTCAAGCAGATCCACGACAACCTCGGCCTGGGCTGACAGGGGCGGTCAGGCTCCCCGAGGTCGGTAGATCGCCGTGTGCCTGGTGCGCGCTGCTGGTCTCTTGTTGGCGAGGTGGAGGACATCGAGCTCTACGAAGCGGTGGCCCTTGTGCTCCCACTCCTTGGTGACCAGCGCTCGGGCGGAGACCTCGTCACCGTCGTGGACGACGTCATGGTGCTGGACGATCGACTCGACGTGGATCCAAGGGCCGAGGCGGACGTTGGCCGAGAGGACGTAGTTGGCGTCGCGCAGCACCCAGCCGGAGTGGGCGATGCCCTCGTCCGCGCAGACGGCGGAGGTCGCCCTCACGTCGTCGAGGTACTGGCGGTGGTGGTCGGCGTGGAACCCGTGGGGCGCCAAGCCGAAGGCCGTCCCCGGCATGAGCGCCTCGGGCGCGGCCGGCGGGGGATCGTCCACCTGGGCGACGTCGGGCCAGTCGGCTGGGTCCGGGATCAGCGCGGGCTCGGTGGGGAGGGTCGCCACCCCGTCGGCACAGAGCTCGCCGTCGTCGTCCCGCAGCTCTAGCCGGCCAGCGTCGGCCGAGGTGATGTCGACCCGGTGGCCGTCGTAGACGGGTTGGTGGAAGCGAGCCCGCATGGTGCCCTGTCGCAACCAGGCGAGCCCCCACGCCTCCAGCGGTGGATGACAGAGGTAGGCGTACACGTCGACCCCGGGCACCAGGCCGCCCCGGAAGCCGAGCCGCTTGGCCACCTCGTCGTCGTGGATCTTGTTGGCCGAGGCCGTTGCCGTGTTGAAGGCGACGAGCGAGTGTGGCTGCAGGTCGGTCACCCCTGGAGGCTGGCGAGCGCCGCGTTGAAGGTGGGGCTGGGGCGCATGACCTGGGTGGCCTTGTCAACGTCCGGGGCGTAGTAGCCGCCGATGTCGGCCGGCTGGCCCTGGACGGCGAGCAGCTCGCCGTCGATGGTGTCCTGCTCGCGCACGAGGCGCTCGGCCAGCGGTGCGAAGGCAGCAGCCAGCTCGGGATCGTCCCCCTGGGCGGCCAGCGCCTCGGCCCAGTACCGGGCGAGGTACACGTGGCTGCCCCGGTTGTCGATGCTCCCGAGCTTGCGAGCGGGCGACTTGTCGGTGTCGAGCAGCCGGCCGGTGGCCTGGTCGAGGGTGTCGGCGAGGATCTGGGCCCGCTCGTTGCCCGTGGTCGTGGCCAGGTGCTCGAGCGACACCGCCAGCGCGAGGAACTCGCCGAGGCTGTCCCAGCGCAGGTAGTCCTCCTTGACGAGCTGCTGCACGTGCTTCGGCGCCGAGCCCCCGGCACCCGTCTCGAAGAGCCCGCCGCCGTTCATCAACGGGACGATCGAGAGCATCTTGGCGCTGGTGCCCAGCTCCAGGATCGGGAACAGGTCGGTGAGGTAGTCGCGCAGCACGTTGCCGGTGACGGAGATGGTGTCCTCGCCGCGGCGGATGCGGCCGAGCGAGAAGGCCATGGCGTCGACCGGGGCCATGATCTCGATCTGGAGGCCGTCGGTCTCGTGCTCGCCCAGGTAGCGACGGACCTTGGCGATGAGCTCGGCGTCGTGGGGGCGGTCCTCGTCCAGCCAGAAGACCGCCGGTGCGCCCGTGGCTCGGGCCCGGGTGACGGCCAGCTTCACCCAGTCCTGGATGGGGAGGTCCTTGACCTGGCACATGCGCCAGACGTCCCCGGCTTCGACGACGTGCTCCAGGAGCACCGTTCGTGCGGCATCGACCACCCGCACGGTGCCGTCGATGGCGATCTCGAAGGTCTTGTCGTGGGAGCCGTACTCCTCGGCCGCCTGGGCCATGAGCCCGACGTTGGGCACCGACCCGAGGGTGGCCGGGTCGAAGGCGCCGTGGGCCCGGCAGTCGTCGAGGACCACCTGGTAGATCGGGGCGTAGCTGCTGTCGGGGATGACGGCCTTGGTGTCGCGCGGGGCGCCGGTCGAGTCCCACATCTGGCCCGAGGTGCGGATCATGGCCGGCATCGACGCATCGACGATCACGTCGCTGGGCACGTGGAGGTTGGTGATGCCGCGGTCGGAGTCGACCATGGCGAGGTCCGGCCCGTCGGCCAGTCCTTGCTCGACGCTGGCGGCGATGGCGGTCCGCTGGTCGGTGGGCAGGGACTCGATGGCCTCGAGCAGGTTCCCCAGACCTTCGTTGGCGCTGATGCCGGCCTCGTCGAGGGCGGCCCCGTGGTCGGCGAACAGGGCCGGCAGGAACGCCTCGACGGCGTGCCCGAAGATGATCGGATCGGACACCTTCATCATGGTGGCCTTGAGGTGCAGGGAGAAGAGGATCCCCGACGCCTCGGCGTCGGCGATCTGCTCGGTGAGGAACCCGACGAGCGCCCGCTTGCTCATCACGGTGGCATCGATGATCTCTCCCGCCAGCAACGGGATCGACGTCTTCAGCACGGTGGTGGCGCCATCGCTGGCTACGAGCTCGATGCGGGCCTCGGTGGGTTCCGAGACGGTGGTGGACCGCTCGTTGGACCGAAAGTCGCCGGCGCCCATGGTGGCCACGTGGGTCGTCGAGTCCGGCGACCAGGCGCCCATGGAGTGGGGGTTGCTGCGGGCGTACTGCTTGACCGACGCCGGGGCCCGGCGATCGGAGTTGCCCTCGCGCAGCACCGGGTTGACGGCGCTTCCCTTGATCCGGTCGTACCGGGCGCGGGTGTCGACCTCGGCGTCCCCCTGGGGCTCGTCCGGGTAGTCGGGGAGGTCGTAGCCCTTGGCCTGCAGCTCCTCGATGGCCGCCTTGAGCTGAGGGATCGACGCGCTCACGTTGGGCAGCTTGATGATGTTGGCCCCGGGCTGCTTGGCCAGATCGCCGAGCTCCGCCAGCGAGTCGGGCACCCGCTGCGCCTCGGTGAGGCGGTCACCGAAGGCGGCCAGGATGCGCCCGGCAAGGGAGATGTTCCGGGTCTCGACCTGGACCCCGGCGACCCCGGCGAAGGCCTGGACGATCGGGAGCAGGGAGCGGGTGGCGAGGGCGGGCGCCTCGTCCGTGAGCGTGTAGATGATCGTCGGGTCCGGCATCGGGGGCGAGGCTACCCACGGTGCTCGCGCCTGCGCGCGGGGGTCGGTAGCGTGACCCTGTCACACCCCCTCCATAGGGTCCGTGGTGTGACGAGATCGACGAGAGGGTTGGCCGCGGTGGCTCAAGACGCGCAGCGCAAGCGAGCCACGTCCACCTCCAGCTTCGGGGTGTCCCGACGGGAGAACCACGACGCCAGCGGCTTCTACGCCCGCTTCACCGCTCCCACCCTCAGCGCTGACGACACCGTTGAGCCGCCCGGCGTGGTCGACCAGATCTACGTCGGCGATGCTCGATCGATGGACCGCGTCCGCCCGTCGTCGGTGGCGCTGGTGGTCACCTCGCCCCCGTACTTCGCCGGCAAGGCCTACGAGGCGCAGCTCGGCGAGGGCCACATCCCGGCCACCTACGTCGAGTACCTCACCATGTTGGAGGATGTCTTCGCTGAGTGCGTCACCAAGCTCGAGGCCGGTGGGCGCATCGCGGTCAACGTGGCCAACCTCGGCCGCAAGCCCTACCGCTCGCTGTCCGCCGATGTGATCGGCATCCTGCAGGACCGTCTCGGCCTGCTCATGCGGGGCGAGGTGCTGTGGCGCAAGGCCCGCGGGGCCGGTGGCAACTGCGCGTGGGGCTCGTTCAAGCAGCCCGCCAACCCGGTGCTGCGCGATCTCACCGAGCGCATCCTCATTGCCAGCAAGGGCCGCTTCGATCGGGCCATCAAGGGTCCGGAGCGCGCCGCACGTGGCCTGCCCTCGGTGCCGAGCACGACGGCCGACGAGTTCATGGACGCCACCCTCGACGTGTGGGAGCTGGCGCCGGAGAGCGCCACCCGTGTGGGGCACCCCGCCCCGTTTCCGGTGGAGCTGCCCCAGCGCCTGATCGATCTCTACACCTATCGGGAGGACGTCGTGCTCGACCCGTTCATGGGATCGGGCACCACGGCCGTGGCGGCGGTGCGCACCGGTCGTCACTACCTCGGCTATGACACCGACGAGGGCTATGCGCTCGCCGCTCGCGAGCGGGTAGCCGCCGCCGTCGACCAAGAGCTCGCCACCGTCCGAATCGACCGCCCGGACAAGGCCTTGGCCGCCGCGCGCAACCTCCTGGTGTCGGCCGGCTTCCAGCTCATCGAGGCCGAGGCCGCCAAGCGACGACGCTTCGCCGGTGGGCTGCAGGTCGACGGCATCGCCTCTGATCCCGCCGGCGCCGAGTGGCTCGTGCTGGTGGCGGGGGCCAGCACCGTGCAGAGCACCGGGCTACGTCGCTCCGACGTGCTGTTCCGCACCCTCGGTGAGGCGTCCGTGCTCACCACGGCCGGCCACCGGGTGCTCGTGCTCACCACCGAGCTCCCGGCCCGGGGATCAGCTGCGCTCACCGCCTTGCGGGGGGCGCGCGGCGTCAGCCTGGTCGATGCGCTGGAGCTGGGCGCCGAGGGTGCCCTGGAGCGTCTCGCCGCCTACGCCGGAGGCGCCTGTGGGCCCGTCGGCGACCTGCTTCCAGGTGCCTGAACC
>JBDSUN010000213.1:0-7720 GCA_039927735.1 Acidimicrobiales bacterium
GGCTGATGGGCCTCGTCGAGAGCGGCAAGATGCCCAAGCCGCTCACCAAGCTGCTGAACCTCAGCCGCAAGTACTCCATCTGGGCCTACCAGTGGGGCCTGGCGTGCTGTGCCATCGAGATGGGGGCCGCCTTCGCCTCGCCACGCTACGACGTGATGCGCCTGGGCGTGATCCCGTTTCCGGCCAGCCCCCGGCAGGCCGACCTCGTCGTCATCTCCGGCACCGTCACCGACAAGATCGTCCCCGCCATCAAGCGCCTCTACGAGCAGATGCCCGATCCGAAGTACGTCATCTCGATGGGGAGCTGCACCAACTGCGGCGGCCCCTACTGGGACAGCTACTCCGTCACCAAGGGCGTCGACCAGATCGTCCCGGTGGACGTCTACGTGCCTGGCTGCCCGCCCCGACCGGAGGCCCTGCTCGAGGGCATCGTGCTGCTCCAGGAGCGCATCCAGAACGAGGACATGGCCCAGCGGTGGGCCGGCGACCAGGACCGTCCGGAGCCGATCGTCGTTGGCTGACGACACCGCCGCCACCACCACCGCCGACGACACGCCTGAGCTGGCCTCCGACGATCGTCGGGAGGCCCTCCTCGCTGTGTTCTCGGAGCACCTGGGGGACGCCGTGGTCGATTCGCACCTCAAGGCCGGTCACGCCCTCTGGATCCGGGTGGCTACCGCCGCCTGGGCGGAGGCGGCCGTGGTGGCGCGCGACAAGGCCGGCCTGAAGTGGTTCGACTTCCTCTCCGCCATCGACTGGCTGCCCTCGCCCTACGGTCGCTACGAGGACAGCTCCGTCGACGTGCCCTTCCCGCCCCCGATGCCCGAGCGCTCGTCGGCCGTGCCCGGCTACACCGGGGGCGACAGCCGTCTGCAGGTCCTCGCCTCGGTGGCCCAGGCCGGCACCGATCTGCGGGTGCTGCTCAAGGCCGATGTGCCCGATGACGACCCCCGGGTCCCCACCTGGATCCGGGCGTACTCCGGGGCGGCGTGGCACGAGCGCGAGACGCACGAGATGTTCGGGATCGGCTTTGACGGCAACGTCGACCTGCGCCACCTCTACCTCCCCTCGGAGTTCGAGGGCCACCCGCTGCGCAAGGAGTTCCCGCTCCTGGCCCGCGTCGTGAAGCCGTGGCCGGGGATCGTCGACGTCGAGCCGATGCCCGGCGAGGATCCCGAGGACGAGGACGCCGCCGCCACGGAAGGGAGCGACGCATGACCCTCACCGAGGCCCAGCAGCTCGGCTACATCAACGCCCAGGCCGCCGACGGCCGAATCAACGTCGAGCTCGAGACCGACGACGGCATGGTGCTGAACATGGGTCCGCAGCACCCCGCCACCCACGGCACCCTCCGCCTGGTCGCCCGACTGGACGGCGAGCAGGTCACCTCGGCCGACGTCATGTGCGGCTACATGCACCGGGGCTACGAGAAGCTCTGCGAGGTCCGCTCGTACCCGCAGGTCACCACCCTCGTGAACCGCATCGACTGGCTCGGCAGCTTCGCCAACGAGGTGCCCTTCATCCTCGCCGCCGAGCAGCTGATGGAGGTCGAGGCCCCGCCGCGGGCCATGTGGATCCGCACCATCCTCTTCGAGCTGTCGCGCATCGCCAACGTCAGCCTCTTCATCGGTGACCTCGCCCTCCAGCTCGGAGCCCAGACCCCGGCCTTCTACGCCTTCCGTGACCGCGAGTTCGTGCTCAACCAGATCGAGTCGGTCACCGGAGGTCGGTTCCACCCCAACTTCGACCGCATCGGCGGGCTCAAGGACGACCTCCCCAAGGGGTGGATCGCCGAGACCAAGGCCGCCATGGTGCGCCTGCGCGGCTTCTGCGACGAGATGGAGGGCCTCGTCTACGGCAACGAGATCTTCCAGACCCGCACCCGCGGCGTGGGCATCATCCCCGCGCAGGTGGCCCAGTCGTACGGGCTCTCAGGGGCCAACCTGCGCGGCTCCGGGGTGGACTGGGACCTGCGCCGCGACGCCAACGTCGGCCTGGCCTACGACCAGCTCGACTGGAAGGTCTGGACCCACCCCGACGGCGACAGCTACAGCCGCTGCTGGGTGCGCCTCCAAGAGGTCCGCGAGGCCACCAAGATCGTCGACCAGCTCTGCGATGGCCTCCCCGGCGGCGGGATCATGGCCAAGGTGCCCCGCATCATCAAGGTGCCCGAGGGCGAGGCCTACATCGCCACCGAGAACCCCCTCGGGGCCATGGGCTACTACGTCGTGTCCAAGGGAGACACCGGCCCGTTCCGCGTGAAGATCCGCTCGGCCAGCTTCAACAACATCTCCGTCGCCTCCTGGCTGCTCCGGGGCGTCTACGTCCCGGACATCATCACGATCCTCGCCAGCCTGTACTTCATCCTCGGGGACATCGACCGTTGAGCGGCCTGCTCAACGCGGTCGAGCTGTCGTACTGGCAGGCCTCGCTCCTGCGAGTCCTCGGGGTCCTGGTGGCGGTGATCCTCCCCGCCGGCGGCTTCGTCTACGTCTTCCTCTTCAAGATGATGAGCTTCATGCAGAGCCGCCTCGGCCCGATGGAGGCCGGGCCGTTCGGCTCGATGCAGCTGCTGGCGGAGGTGGGCAAGTTCCTCCAGAAGGAGGACATCGTCCCCGCCAACGCCGACCGTCGGCTGTTCTTCCTGGCGCCGTACATCGTGCTGGCGTCCACCTTCCTGCTCTTCGTCGTGATGCCCTTCGGCCCCGACGCCTACTTCGCCAACCTCGACACCGGCATCTTCCTGGCCCTGGGCCTCTCATCGATCTCGGTGATCGGCGTCCTCATCGCCGGCTGGGCCTCGGCCAACAAGTACTCGCTCATCGGCGGGCTTCGGGCGGCCGGCCAGCTCATCGCCTACGAGCTGCCGATGGTGCTGGCCGTGGTCGGCGTGGTGATCCAGGCTGGCACGCTCAACCTGCAGGGCATCGTCGCCGCCCAGCACCAGGGCGAGATCTTCGGCGTGGCCGCCATCGGGAACCCGTTCGTGATCACCCAGCTGGTCGGGTTCGTGATCTTCCTGATCGCCACCCAGGCCGAGCTCACCCAGCCGCCGTTCGACATGCCCGTCGCCGAGTCGGAGATCGTCACCGGCTACATCACCGAGTACTCGGGCCTGCGGTTCCTGCTGTTCTTCATCGGCGAGTTCGCCACGGCGGGGGCCTTCGCCGCCATCGCCGCCACCCTGTTCCTCGGGGGCTGGGCGGTGCCCTTCGTCGACCTCGACGACAACGTCATGAACGTGGCCGGGCCTCTGGTGCTCTTCGCCAAGATGATGCTGGTGGGCTTCCTCATCTTCTGGGTCCGCTTCACCTTCCCCCGCTTTCGCGAGGATCAGCTCCAGGCCTTCGCCTGGAAGTTCCTCATCCCCATCTCCCTGGTCAACATCCTGGCCACCATGGTCCTCAAGGTGGCCTTCTGATGCCCAAGCCCAAGATCCCTGGCCTGTTCACGGGCATGCGGATCACCTTCGGAGAGCTGCTCAAGACGCTGTTCCCGAAGCGGGGCATCATGACGCTCATCCCGTCGCCGAGCCGGGGCGCGGTCACCGTCCAGTACCCCCACGAGAACGAGTCGCCCGCCCCCCGTGCGCGCGGTGTGATCGCACTGAAGTCGGAGAACTGCACCGTCTGCATGCTGTGCGTGCGCAGCTGCCCCGACTGGTGCATCTACATCGAAGGCCACAAGACGAAGGCCCCGCCTCGCCGTCCCGGGGGCAAGGAGCGCACCGTCAGCGCCCTCGACCGCTTCGACATCGACTACGCCCTCTGCATGTACTGCGGGATCTGCGTCGAGGTCTGCCCGTTCGACGCCATCTTCTGGAGCCCGGAGTACGAGTACTCGGAGCCCCGCCTGGCCGATCTGCTCCACGACGAGGCTCGTCTCAACGAGTGGATGGAGACGGTCCCGGACTTCGAGCCCTACGAGGCCGGATCCGACGCCAAGGTTCGAAAGGTGCCGCGCTGATGGTCGCCCAGAACATCTTCTTCTACGCCATCGCGGCGGTGATCATCTACAGCGGCCTCCGAGTCGTCACCTCGGCCAACGTGGTGCACGCCGCCCTCCACCTCGTCGTGGTCCTGGCCTCGGTGGCCGCCCAGTACGTGCTGCTGGCCGCCGAGTTCGTGGCCGCCACCCAGGTGCTCGTCTACATCGGCGCCATCATCGTGCTGTTCCTCTTCGGCATCATGCTCACCCGCGCCAAGCTCGGGCGCGACCAAGACCTCACGCACAATCACTGGGTGAGCGGCGCCGCCACCGCGGTGGTGCTGTTCGCGGTGATGGCCTACGCCTTGATCGACGAGTGGGGCTGGTCCGAGTCCCCGCTGCCCGCCGACCCCCGGATCGCCTCGGTCAACGGCTCGAACACCGCCACGGTGAGCGACGCTGTCTTCTCCAGCTACCTGGTGCCCTTCGAGGTCGTGTCGGTCCTGCTGCTCGCCGCCCTGGTGGGCGCCATCGTCCTGGCCCGGAAGGACTGATCGTGGACGACCTGCTCCTCAACCAGTTCCTGATGCTGGGCGCGGTGCTCTTCTGCATCGGTGTCTACGGCGTCATCGCCCGGCGCAACGCCGTGCTCGTGCTGATGTCGATCGAGCTCATCCTCAACGCCGTCAACATCAACCTCATCGCCTTCGGCGCCTTCCGCGGCTCCGTGGCCGGAGCGGTCTTCGCCCTGTTCGTCATCGCCATCGCCGCCGCCGAGGTGGGCGTCGGCCTGGCCATCGTCCTGCTCATCTACCGCAACCGCCGGAGCGTCGACCTCGACGACATGGCCGAGATGAAGGGCTGAGCCACCTTGCTCGACAAGGCGTGGATCATCCCGCTCATCCCGGCGGCCTCGTTCTTCCTCATCCTCTTCTTCGGGAAGCGGATGCCGAAGAAGGGCGCCGAGATCGGCATCGCGGCCCTCGGCGTCTGCTTTGCGCTGGCGCTGGTCACCAACGTGCAGTGGCGCGAGCGCGTCAACGACGCCGAGCACGCCGCCGAGGAGACGCACGAGACGGAGGGCACCGAAGGCGACGAGGAGCACGGGCTCGCCGACGGCGAGTCCGCCGTCGGTGCCTCCGTGTCGGCGGAGGAGGAGCACGTCGAGTTCGCCGTGGAGCCCGTGCACGAGACGTGGACCTGGTGGTCGAACGGCGACATCGACTTCAGCGTGGGAATGCTCCTCGACGGCCCTGCCGTGATGATGCTCTTCGTCGTCACCCTGATCTCGCTGCTCGTGCACGTCTACAGCACCGACTACGTCGGCGGCGACCGGCGCTACACCCACTACTTCGCCTTCCTCTCCCTGTTCACCGCCTCCATGCTGGGGCTGATCATGAGCGAGAGCACGCTCCAGCTGCTCACCTGCTGGGAGCTGGTGGGGCTCTGCTCGTTCGCGCTGATCGGCCACTGGTGGGAGGAGAAGCCGAACTCCGACGCCGCCCTCAAGGCCTTCATCACCAACCGCGTGGGTGACGTGGGCCTCATCTGCGGCGTGATCATCCTGTTCTTCGGCGCCGGCCAGACCTTCGACATCCTCACCATCAACGAGATGGCGGTGAGCGGTGAGATCAGCCACCTCGTGCTGCTGGTGGCGTCCTGTTCGCTGATGGCGGCGGTGATGTCGAAGTCGGGGCAGTTCGTGCTCCACACCTGGCTGCCCGACGCCATGGCCGGGCCCACACCAGTCTCCGCCCTGATCCACGCCGCCACCATGGTGGTGGCCGGCATCTTCATGATCTCTCGTCTCTACGGCGTCTTCTTCCAGGGCCTGTCCATCGGCACCTCCAGCGTCAACCTGCTGGCGGTGGTGGGTGGCGTCACCGTGCTCGGCGGGGCCGGCCTGGCCTTCGTGCAGAGCGACATCAAGAAGGTGCTCGCCTACTCCACCGTCTCCCAGCTCGGGTACATGGCCATGGCCCTCGGCGTCGGCGCCTGGACGGCGGCCCTCTTCCACCTCTTCACCCACGCCATGTTCAAGGCCGGCCTCTTCCTCGGCTCCGGGTCGGTGGCCCACTCGGTGCACTCCTTCGACATGAAGGAGCACATGGGCGGCATGCGGAAGCTCATGCCCAAGACGTACATCACCTTCGTGATCTGCACCGGCGCCCTGATCGGCATCTTCCCGCTGGCCGGCTTCTGGTCCAAAGACGAGATCCTGGCCGGCGCCGAACAGCTCGGCGGCGACGGGACGTACACCGCCTTCCTCGTCGTCGGCCTCCTCGGTGCCCTGATGACGGCCGCCTACATGACGCGCTGCATCTACCTCACCTTCTTCGGCGAGCCCCGGGGCCACGCCGCCGACAAGGAGCACCCGCCGCACGAGTCGGGCCGGCGCATCGTCATCCCGCTGTACATCCTCAGCGGGATGGCCATCGTCGCCGGCTTCGCCAACATCCCCGACAGCGGCGCCCTGTCCTGGGTGCCCAGCGGCCTGGCCCTGCGCTTCGAGCACTACTACGAGCCCAAGGGCGAGTACTTCCCGGCGGTGCTGGACACCTTCAGCCACCCGGAGTTCAACATCGGCATCGCCCTCGGCTCCACGCTGATCGGCGTGCTCGGCATCGGGCTCGCCTATGCCTGGTACTGGCGGGGCCTCGGTCCGCACGGCATCACCAGCCGCAACAAGGCGGCCCGAGCCGGGCACCGCTTCCTCGTCGAGAAGTACTACCTCGACAAGTTGTACACCGATGTCATCGTCGGGGCCGTCAAGGGCCCCATCGCCCGGGCCGTCTACTGGTTCAACCAGAAGGGCATCGACGGCACCATCAACGGCGTCGGCGCCGGCGCCGTTCGCGGCGGGCGGTTCGTCTACGACAAGATCGACCAAGGCATCGTCGACACCATCGTCAACGGCTCCGGCTCCGCCGCCGGAGGCAGCGGACAGGGCCTGCGCCGGATGCAGACCGGGCGCGTGCAGCAGTATGCCGCCTCCTCTTCGCCGCCACGGCCGTGCTGGCCGGCATCTTCATCATCGTCATCTAGGGAACCAGGACCGAGACGGGATCATGGACAACAACGACTTCCTCACCAGCTGGGGCATCAGCCTGACGGTGTTCCTGCCGCTGGTCGGCGCGCTGGCGATGATGCTGATCCCCAAGGCGCAGGAGCAGCTGGTCAAGGTGGTGGCCCTTGGGTCGACCTTGGCGTCGGCCGCCGTCGGCGTGGCCGTGCTAGCCGACTTCGACTACGACCGGGCCGGCGAGCTCCAGTTCGTCGTGAACAAGGCGTGGATCGAGGTGATCAGCTCCCGCTACATCGTCGGCATCGACGGCCTGTCCGTGCCGCTCATCGCCCTCACGCTGCTCATCACGCCGCTGGTCATCATCTACAGCTGGAACCACTTCCCCGAGCCGCACAACCCCAAGGCGTTCCTCATCCTCATCCTGGTGCTGCACACCGGGATGCTCGGCAGCTTCGTGGCCCAGGATCTGATCCTCTTCTTCGTCTTCTTCGAGATCGTCCTCCTGCCGATGTACTTCATGATCGGCGTGTGGGGCGGCGAGGAGCGGCAGTACGCCTCGATCAAGTTCTTCCTCTACACGCTGTTCGGCTCGGCGCTGATGATCGTGAGCTTCCTGGCCGTGTTCTTCGTGGCCGACGTCGACAGCTTCTCGATGGTGGCGCTGGCTGACGGGGTGGCGGCGCGCAACGACGCCGGCGACCTCGCCATGATCACCCAGGTGCTGATCTTCGGCGGCATGTTCATGGGCTTCGGCATCAAGGTGCCGAT
>JBDSUN010000214.1:0-3006 GCA_039927735.1 Acidimicrobiales bacterium
GGTCACACGTCGGCCATCGCCTCTGCCTCCCCGGCGCCGGGGACCGCTCCGCCCGCAGCCTGCTCGGCCCGGAGACGATCGAAGATGGCTGGCGGTTCCCGCCACGGATCGGCCAGGGTGGAATTGCCGGCGGCCTGGATGGCCCGCCACACCCGCTCGGGGGTGGCGGGCATGTCGACGTGGCGCACGCCGAGGTGGGTCAGCGCGTCGACGACCGCCGATTGCACCGCAGGGGTGGACCCGATGGTGCCGGACTCGCCGATCCCCTTGGCCCCGAGCGGGTTGATGTCGGTCGGGGTCTCCATGGCCACCAGCTCGAAGGACGGCAGCTCGGCGGCAGAGATGGCGGCGTAGTCGGCCAGGTTGGAGGTGACCGGGTTCCCGTCGGTGTCGTAGCGCACCTCTTCGAGCAAGGCCTGGGCCGCCCCCTGGGCGATG
Source organism: Acidimicrobiales bacterium (assembly GCA_039927735.1). Taxonomy (GTDB): domain Bacteria; phylum Actinomycetota; class Acidimicrobiia; order Acidimicrobiales; family VFJN01; genus VFJN01. The sequence goes on from JBDSUN010000214.1 coordinate 439, forward strand.
CCTCCGTGGCGCTGCCCGTCGGCTAGGAGGGGGTTGAGGATGCGGCCGGCATCGTCCACCGCGATGTGGCGCTTCAGCACCACCTTGCCGATCTCGGTGTCCACGTCCACCACCGCGATGTGGGCGCCGAAGGGGAAGGTGGGTGCGCTGGCCTGGAAGTCGGTGAGGACCGACAGCGGGTCGCCGTCGTTCGACGCTGAGGTCGAGAGCTCGGCCCAGGTGCGGCCGATGGTGGGGGTGCCGGCCACGTGGAAGCGCCCGGCGTGCTTGTCGAGCACCATGTCGTCCGGGTTGGCCTCGAGGGCGTCGGCGGCGATGCGCTTGGCCTTCTCGACGAGGCCGACCGAGGCGTTGTGGACGGCCGAGCCGCCCAGCTGCAGCGAGCGGGAGCCCATGGTGCCCTCGCCGCTCTGCACGAGGTCGGTGTCGCCGTGCACCAGCCGGATCTGGTCCATCGGGATGCCGAGCTCGGCGCTGGCGAGGGAGGCGAAGGCGGTGTGGTGGCCCTGGCCGTGCGGCGAGCTGCCGGTGTAGACGGTGGCCGAGCCGTCGGCCTCCACCTCCACCTTCGCGAACTCCTTGCCGGCGGTGGGCCCGGCGGTGACCTCCACGTAGGTGGACACGCCGATGCCGACCTGCACGACCTCGCCGACCTCACGACGGCGGGCTTGCTCCGCCCGCAGCTCGGCGTAGCCGGCCTGCTCCAGCGCGAGGTCGAGCGCCCGCTCGTAGTCGCCGATGTCGTAGGTGGTGTCGGTGGCGCCGGTGAAGGGGAAGGCGTCGGGCTGGATCAGGTTCTTCCGCCGCACCTCGGCGGCATCCATGCCGATCTCCAGCGCGAAGAGATCCATGGCCCGCTCGATGGCGGCCGTGGCCTCCGGGCGGCCGGCGCCGCGGTAGGCCACCGTTGGCGTGGTGTTGGTGGTGACCGACCGGCTGTTGAACTCCACCTTCGGGATGACGTAGGTGCCCTGCGCCATCATCCGGGTGAGGTACGGCAGGATCGAGCCCATCTCGGCGTAGGCACCGCTCTCCTGGAGGACGGTGAGCCGGTAGGCCTCCACCGTGCCGTCGCGCCGGCCCCCGATCTCGAGGGTCTGGTGCTGGGCCCGGCCGTGGCCGAGCCCGACCATGTTCTCGCTGCGGGTCTCGCTCCAGCGCACCGGTCGCCCGACCTGACGGGCCAGCCAGCCGAGCAGCAGCTCCTCGGGGTAGCCGCCGATCTTGGCGCCGAACCCACCCCCCACGTCCGGGGTGATCACCCGCACCTGGCCTCCCTCCAGCCCGTAGACGCCGGCCAGCTTGTCCCGCGTGCCGTGGGCGTGCTGGGTGCTGGCCCACTGCACCAGCCGGCCGTCGATCCACGCCGCGGCCGCCGAACGAGACTCGAGCGGCACCGCCGCCACCCGCTGGTTCACGACGTCCTGGGTGACCACGACCTCGCAGTCGTCGAAGAGGTCGTCGGTGCGGCCGAAGGCGAGGTCGACCGCCACGTTGGTGCCCGCCGCTTCGTGGAGCAGCACCTCGTCGGTGGCGGCGACCGCCGGGTCGACGATGGCGGGCAGGGGCTCGTAGTCGGACCACACCAGCTCGGCCGCGTCCACGCCCTGATCGGGCCGCTCGCTCACGATCACCGCCACCGGCTCGCCCACGAAGCGCACCACATCGCGCGCCAGGAAGGGGCGCGTCATGGCGGCGTTGAACATCGGCGAGCCGGGCGGCAGGTCGTCGAGGTCGACGTCGGCGGCGGTGAAGACGCCGAGCACGCCGGGCGCCTGGCGGGCCTCGTCCACCTCGATGCCGATGAGCCGGGCATGGGCCATCGTCGAGCGCACGTAGGTGACGTGGCCGGCCCCGTCGAGCTCGGGGATGCGCAGATCGGCGACATAGGTGCCACCGTCCGTCAGCAGCTTGGGATCCTCCACGCGGACGACGCGGTCACCGAAGACGCTCATGGCTTGCACCCACCCCCTGGCCGATCATGACTGGAACCGGCGCACCCTACCGGCGGCCCCGGCTACTCAGCGGGGTCGGGAGCCAGCATCTCGCCGAAGGGCCAGACAGCCGGGAGGTCGAGCTCGGGGAGCGGGGCGGGGAGGACGGCGTAGGCCTCCTCGCCGGGGAACACGAGGTTGTACTGCTCGCGTGCCAGGCGCTCGATCTCCTCCACCGTCTCGAGGCGTTCGATGCGGTCCTGATAGGCGGCGTTCTGGGCCCGCAGCACGTCGAGGCGCTGCTCGACCTCGGACGTGTCGGCCCGCTGATCGACATAGGTGGAGGTGGGGAAGACCGTCACGGCCAGCACGCCGAAGAGGGCGGCACTCCCGCCGGCCAGACCGAGGAGGCGACCGATCCGCCGGAACCCGGAGGGGCGCGTGAGGTCGTCGTCGCCGCCTTCCACCGGTTCCATCACCGGGACCGGCCGCCGCGCGCCAGCGCCGCGGCGCCCCAGTAGGCGGCCGTCTCGCCCAGCTCGGCCTCGATGCGCAGCAGCTGGTTGTACTTGGCCACGCGGTCGGACCGGGCGGGGGCGCCGGTCTTGATCTGCCCGCAGCTGGTGGCCACGGC
>JBDSUN010000215.1:0-29576 GCA_039927735.1 Acidimicrobiales bacterium
ACAGCAGCCGTGCCGTGACCACCGTTGTGATGAGCAGGATGGTCCGACCGACGGCGAAGCCGGCGACGTTCCACACGGCTGCTCGGGCCGTCCGCACACCGAGCGTCCTGCGCTCGGCGGCGGCATCGATTGTCAACGAGCACCGCCGGTCGTCACTGATCTCAGTCCTCGATCGGGGACGGCATCTGCCGACCGGCACCCCACAATGTCGACGAACGCCGCCGCGACGTAGTGGACTGGGTGGATGAAGGTGACGATGCTAGTCAGTGGCTTTCCGTCGAGCCAGGGTGGTGCCGAGCGCCAGATCGAGTTCCTGGCGCCCCTCCTTGCCCAACGAGGCATCGAGCTGAGCATCGTGGCGCGTGCCCATCCCGACTCCCGGGCGGCCTTCGAGCACGCGGCCGTGCACCACGTAGCGGTCGGCGGCGGAAGGGTCGTTGCGGCGATCGGGTTCGCCGCTGGCGCAGTGCGGTGCATCCGGGACATCAGACCGGACATCATCCACGCCCACGGCCTCCTGAGCCCAGCGACGGCGGCGGTGCTCGCCGGGCGCAGCCTGAGGACACCGGTGGTGGCCAAGGTGCTCCTGGGCGGCGAGAACGGCGAGGTGGGCCGGCTGCTTGCATGGCGACGTGGCGGCCCGATCCGCATGCGGGCGCTGCGGGCCACGATCGACAGGTTTGTGGTGATCAGCCGAGAGATCGACGAGGAGCTTCGCGACGTGGGCGTTCCCGCAGGTCGCCGGGTGCTGATCCCCAACGGCGTCGACACCTCGCGGTTCCACCCGAGCAGCGGCGAGGTCCGCAGGACCAGCCGTGAGCGCCTGGGATTCGGTAAGGGCCCGATCGTCCTGTTCGTGGGCCGGCTGCACCCGCAGAAGGGCGTGGCCGTCCTGCTGGAGGTCTGGGCTGGCGTGCGGCGGTCGTGTCCGACCGCAAAGCTCGTGATCGTCGGGGACGGCGGCTTGCGGGCTGCGTTTGAGGAATCGGCCCCGGAGGGGGTCGACTTCGTGGGAAAGGTCCATGACGTCCTCCCGTACCTCGCCAGCGCGGACGTCTTCGTCCTCCCGTCGATGGCCGAGGGCTTGTCGAACGCCCTGCTGGAAGCGATGGCGTGCGGACTGGCGGTGGTGGCGACCGACGTCGGAGCGACGGCGTACGTGCTCGGCGATGCCGGACGCATCGTCGATCCGGGCGACGCCATGGCGCTCGAACGCGAGCTGATCGACCTCCTCGCCGACTCCGATCTCCGGGCCCGTCTTGGCGCTCGAGCGCGCGAGCGAGTGGGTGAGGGATACAAGCTGGCCGACACCGCCGATCGCCTCGTGGCTCTCTACGACTCGGTGCTCGACGCACACTGACGGCGTTCGCCCGACCTTGCCCCGGTGGCGCCAAGGGCGTGCCAGAGCTCTGACCACTGTTGCATCCACTGTGCCTCGCCGTACTCGGCCTCGGAGCGCCGGAGCCCCTCGGAGCCCAGCCTTGCCCTGAGGCCGGCGTTGGCCGTGAGCCGCCGGATGCCATCCGCCAGGTCGTCGGCTCGCTCCGGCTGGACCACGATCCCTGCGCCCGAGACGGTGGATGCAACGTCGCCAACCGCCGTCGCGACGACGGGCAAGCCCCGCGCCATCGCCTCGAGGATCGCCATCGGCATCCCTTCGCGCCGGGAGCTGGACACGAAGACGTCGGCCACCGCAAGGACGGCGGAGACGCGGTCGGTCTGACCGATGAGGTGGACGCGCTCGCGGATGCCGAGCGCCGCTGCCTGCTGCTCGAGGTCGTGGCGCTGGGAGCCATCGCCCACGATCACCAGGTGGGCAGCGTCGTCGATGCTGGCGAAGGAGGCCAGCAGGACGTCGAGCCCCTTCGGCGGCTCGAGCCGGCCGACGCTGACGAGGACCATCCCAGCGTCGCTCAGACCGAGGCGCCCTCGCTCCCGGGCACGCTCGTCAGCCGAGATGGGGGCACCACTCGGGGCGGGGTTGGGGATCACGGCGATGTCCCGGTGCCCGGCCCGATCCGCTTGGGCCTCTCGCACCGCATGACCGACTGCGACCACAGCTGTGGCCGCGCGCCGGACCATCAGATCGCCCGCTCGCCGCCGCAGCTGGGTGCCGGCGCGACGCTCCGACCGGGCGAGGTTCACCGTGTGGAGCGTCGCGATGCACGGCCGACGGGCCAAGGCCGCCGCCGCAGGACCCAGCGTGTTGGCCGTCCCCAGGTGGCACTGCACCACATCGTGGCGGCGGAACTCCTTGCCGAGCCGCACCAGCATGCTCGGGTCCGCGAGGTCTCGGCGGGTGACGGGCTTGATGCGGCGGATCGAGACTCCGAGGTGGGCGGCCTCCCGTGTGAGCTCGGGATCGAGGGCATCGCGAATCGTGACGATGGAGACCTCGACGTCTCGGCGAACCCGGGCGGCGGCGGCGAGCCGCAGGACCACACGCTGAGCCCCGCCCATTGCGAGGGAGTCGACGACCTGGACGACGCGCGTCGCACGCAGGCGGCTCATGGCGCCACGGCTCCCGAACGTGAGGGTGCGATCTGGTCGGGCTGGGCGGCCGCCTCCTGAACGGCGAGGGCGGTGGCCACGAGGAACCACTGGAGGTTCGGGAAGCTGTCGTGGAGGAACACGGAGGTGATGGCGAACGAGATGAAGCCGAGCCGCCAGGCGTCAGCCACGACGACCAGTCGCCCGGAGGGGGCGGTCCGACGGACCGTTGCCAGGCCGCCGAGCACGACGCCGACCACGCCGAGCCAGAACAGCGCACCGACTGCCCCGGTCTCGGCGAGGATCTCGAGGTGGAGGTTGTGAGCCTCGCGCTCCTCGGTCCGGTCGTCGATCTGGATCTCGAACGAGTAGTCGAGGTACCGCCTAGGGAAGCCGCCGTAGCCCACGCCCAGCACGGGGTGGTCGACGAACATCCGTACCGCGGCGATGTTCTCGCTGAGCCGTCCGGCGACTGCCGTGTCCTCTGCTGTGCCGTCACCCAACGTGGTGGACACCGAGTCGGGTGACCGCAGCAGTCGGTCGCCGGTCGGCGTGGTCAAGATGACGGCACCAGCGGCGATCATTGCAACGATCATCCGGCGACGTCCCGGTCGGCCCATGGCCGGGATCAGCAGGCACAACGTGACGACGGCGGCGATCAGCCCACCGCGAGACTCGGAGACGACGATGGCGAGGAGGCACAGCCCCGCTGCGATACTGGCGCCTGTTCGGCCGAGCGACGGCGTCGCGCGGATGGCGTGGCGCGCGGCCAAGGCGAAGCCCACCGCCTGGAACTGGGCGAAGAAGTTGGGATCACCCACCGGGCCGGCAAGACGACCGCTGTCGGGGTCGAGCGCCCCGAGTCCGACCTGTCCTGTGACGCCACCGAGCGCAACGACCGCCGCGCCCAGGATCGCGCCCCATGTCATGGCTCGGAGCTGGCGTCGAGTCGAGCCGAGCATGTATGCCGTGAGGCCCACGACGAGCCCTCTGAGCAGCTTCTGCCACACGACGGGGGCGGGATCACCCGGCGTGAGCACGATCGTGGATGTCAGGGTCAGCGCCGCATACCCGCCGAGGATGCCGAGAGTCAGGGGTGCGATCCGAAGGACCTGTCGACGGGCGATCAGGATCGTCAGCGCGCCGACGAGCGAGATGAACTGGATGAGCTCCCACACCGAGCCGGGTATGGTGGGCCAGCCTTCGAGGGAGCTGAGCACCGAGAACCCGAAGACGCCCGCGAGGCCTGATGCGGTGCGTTCGAGCCGTCGGCCGACGTCGGCGCTCGGTGCTGGTGCGGCGCTCCCGCCGACGATGGTCGTCATCGGGACAAGTCGACCGACCGGTCGGTCCGGTCCTGGACGCGGCGCCAGCGGTGGACAGCGGCCCCGGGACACACGCCGTCCACTAGCCGACCGTCTCCTCTGCCTCGGCCGCGAGAGAGCCCGGGGCCGAGAGCCGCTCGAAGGGACCCGGTCCAGGGGCGCCGCCCCCCGTGCCCTCGGCGGACTCGGGACCTGCGAGAGGTGTCGGATCGGCCTCGGTGCGCCGCGCCTCCTTGCGGCGCCGCCCGTCCCGCCTCACGTTTCCGACATCCCGGGTGAGCTGACAGGGAGGTCGGGGTCCTGGGCGAAGAGCAGTCCCATTGCTACGAGCATTCCGCCGATCGCCGCGCCGACCACCAAGCCGAGCTCGGGGTTGGGCGACTGCGGCTGTTCCGGGCTCGTGGGCTCGGCGAGGAGCACGACGTCGTAGATCGGATAGCTTGCCTCGAAGCTGATCTCGACCTCCGCGATCACGGCGGCACCAAGCTCCTCGGCTCGCCCCGGATCGTCGCCTTGAATGCTGATCCGAACTGCGTTCGCCTCGGGGATGACGAGACTGGTGACGACGTACGCGGAGGTGCGAGGAACCTGCGCGTCGGCTGCAGCGCGCACCTCGCTTCCCGTGACGACCTCGGCAAGGGTCTGTTGCAGCGTTCCCCGAGCGAGTGAGTCGGTGATCTCGACGATGCTGGCCTCCCCCGTCAGGGAGGGGCCGATCAGCACGCGGCCCTCAGCGAGGAACACCTCGGGCTGCGTCGACTCGTAGACGTACCCCACGAGACCTCCCAGGGCTGTCACGGCCAGCACGATCGGCCAGCGCCGAAACAGGATGAGGATCACGTCCAGGATCGTCACGGTTCGACCTCCTTCATAGGCGTAGGAACCGCAGGAGGCATCTCGCCACGGCGCTCGGACCGGCTGACCGTAGCGACAACGCTCCGTCTCGGTGTTGCCGGCGGACCGAGGTAGCGCCGCTGTCGATAGGCTAGGTGTGCGCACCCGAACTCGGCGGTGGGGCATCGTACGCCCCCCGCCGGAGACTGTGACATCGTGGCACGGCCGGCGATTCGGCCGGCCCGAGGGACGAGCGATGGAGCGGAATGGGATCGCAGGTACACCCGACATGATCCACACCGTGACCCTTGTCCCAGGTGACGGCATCGGTCCCGAGGTGATCGGGTCAGCCCAGCGCGTCCTCGATGCCGCCGGCGCCCCGATCCACTGGGAGGAGCGTCACCTCGGCAGTGGTTCCGACGGAGACGGTGACCCCCTCCCGTCGGCCACCCTCGACTCGATCCGCCGCAACGGGGTGGCGCTGAAGGGCCCGATCGCGACGGGCACCACGGGGGCTCGATCTCCCAACGTTGGGCTGCGGCGTGCGCTCGACATGTTCGTCCAGATGCGACCGGCCAGATCCATGCCCGGCGCGGGAAGTGCGGACGTAGACCTCGTCGTGGTGCGGGAGACCACCGAGGACCTCTATCGCGGCATCGAAGTGTCCGCGGGCACCCGCGAAGCTGAGCACCTTGCCTCGTGGTTGGTGGCGGAAGGTCTCGATGACGGGCTCGGCCCGAACACGGCCTTCTCGATCAAGCCCGCATCAGCGCGTGCCGTTCGCCGTGCGCTGGAGTTCACACTGACGTGGATGCGACGCGAGCAGCGACGTCGGCTGACCGTTGTGCACAAGGCGACCGTGATGCGCGCAACGGACGGCATCTACCTCGACGTCGTCGCGGATGTTGCGGGCAGCGCCACTGACATCGAAGTCGACAGCTGCCAGATCGACGGTGCGTGCGCCGAGCTCGTGCGACACCCCCAGAGGTTCGACGTCATGTTCATGCCGAACATGTACGGCGACATCGTGTCCGATGTCACCGCGGCCCTGACCGGTGGGGTCGGGACGGCTCCAGGGGCAAACCACGGCGACTCCGTCTCGGTCTTCGAGGCAGTGCACGGCACCGCCCCGCTCCATGCGGGCCGGGACGAGGCCAACCCGCTGGCGATGATCCGTTCCGGGGTGATGCTCCTGGAGCATCTGGGTGAGCGCGACGTCGCGCATCGCATTGACGTGGCGATCGCTCGACTGCTCGCCGCCAGGTCGTGCCTCACCTACGACCTCCTTGGAACGACCGTTGGAGCCGCCCACACGAGCGAGGTGACGCAGGAGCTCATCGACCTGTTGTGAGCGCCAACACCCCGTGGCGGGCCTGCCGGGTCGATGACCGCCAGCACTTCACCACGGTGACCGATGGCATCGACCAGACGGCCGGGGCTGATCCGTTGGCCAGCCAGGCGGAGCACCTGCTCCTCGACCTGCGAGATCTGCAGCGGACCCCGTCCCACACCTCTGCGACCGTCACGGGCTCCCGGCTCGGCGGCGCGAAGCGATCGGCGATCGGCACCAGCAGCGGACCGGAAACCACCGTCGTGCCATCGCGATGCGTGACGTCTCGCTTCCCGGCCCTCTCGATGGCGTCCGACCGACGAGGGTCCTCGCAGATGTGGACCGCCCGTGCTCAGCGTAGGTGCGCCGTGCACGGTCAAGGTCGAGTTCGGAGAGCTTCACTCTGTCCCTCCTTCAGCAACGTTGCGAGCACGAGCTCGGCCACGGGTGCCGCCGTGCTCGGGTCGGCGACCTGCACATGGCACAGGATGCCCGGCGTGGTGTTCACCTCGATGACCTGGGCATCCGAGGTGGCCAGATCCTCATGCGCGTCCTGGGTGATCACCTCGACCGACAGCAGCCGAGCCCCGAGGGCCTCGGCCGCCCTGCGCCCGAGGGCTGCGAGCGGTGCAGGAACGGGATCGACCGTCTCGTTGTCCTCGGCGGCGTTCTCGTTGACCGCTGACTTGACCCGTTCGGCGCGGCCGTCGTCGAGGACGGACTGCAGCGACAGGCCGGACCGCTCCAGGGTGAGGAGGCAGTCGAGATCGACGCGGATGGGCCACAGGCCAAGCGCGCCCGCAGCCTCGGCGCGCCGGTGGTTTTCGTTGGCGATGAGGGCCGCGACCGTGTGCTGTGCGTCGCCGACCACGTGGGGTGGGGTTCGCTTGATGCTGGCGATGGTGTCGCCGTCGAGCACGAGCAATCGGTACTCGGTGCCGACAGCTTGCCGCTCGAGGACCACCTCGGTGTCCCAGCCGGAGGCCCGCCGCAGTGCACGTTGGAGGGCTTCGTCCGTGCGGACCCCGCACGTGACCCCCGTGCCGCGCCCGGTGGACGTTGCCGGCTTCACCACGACCACGCCGTGCTGTCGCAAGAAGGTCTGCGCCGGCCCGATGGCCCGCCAGCTGACTGCGAGCTGAGGCATCATCGGAACGCCGCAGCGCTCTAGCAGGGCGTGAGCCATCGGCTTGTTCCCTGCCAGCTTGAGCGTCACGGGGTCGTCGAGGGGCACGAGGTTGCTCCAGACGATCGTGGACCTACCCTCCTTCGTGAACTCCAGGAAGCCGCCCGGAAGCTCGGCGCACGTCGCAGCGAGGGCTTCGCCGGCGCGCTGCCAGAGCTCGCGGTACAACCGCTCCCGCCCGGGGGGGCGCACAGGAGCCTTCGGCGCCAAGAGCTGCTTCCAGCGCCAGGCGGTGAGCGGTCCGATCGATCGGACGAGATCTACCTGCATGCTCAGCTGGCGCCCGACCTTGCCGGCCTGCGAGGCGAGCGTCATGGTCCGCCACCAGCACCGCCGGCACGCATCCTCCGCAGGGCGTTCGACACCTTGCGGGCCCCGGCGCGCAGACTGGGCTGCGGATCGCTCCACGAGAAGAGCGGGAGCCCCGGTGGCGGGACGACGTCACCGACCCAGTCTCGCCATCGGAGCTCCTTGCGGCGTCGGTAGTCGACGACGGCCCGAGCATCCTTGAGAGGGCTGAACATCCGGAGGCCCTCCCGAAACCCATCGACGGGCTCGACCGGGTTGCCCAATGACCGCTGGTAGATGATGAACGCAACGTCGCACCCTGCTCGTGTGAGCAGCTCGTTGGCGGCGGTCAGGCGTACGTTGCACTCGATCAGCTTCAGCTCACCGTCGCGCGCATCGGTTCGAAACTCCACGTTCCCGAACCCCCGCAGCCCGGACTCGAGGATGAACCGTCGGCCCATGTCGGCCACCTCCGGGAGCCACACGGTCCGATGGAAGGTGCCCAGACCGAAGTCCACAGGGTGCTGACGCACCTTCTCCTTCGTGATCTCGAACAATGGCCGACCGTCATCATCGATGTACGTGTTGAACGAGCAGAACGTCGGGTCGCGGCCCGGGATGAGCTCCGTGACGACGATGTCCAGCCCGCTCCGCAGCAAGCGTGCTCCGAGTGACGCCAGCGCGGTGGGGTCCGGGACGGTGACGCCCTTGAGACCCCCGTTGGCACGGGTGAACCGATGAGACTGCACGGGTTTCAGACCGCAGGGATAGCCGATCTCCTCCGCCGCCCGGACCAGCTCGCTCTGTTCTCTGACGATGCGCACCTTCGGCGCCAGGACACCCGCTCGGTGCGCCACGGCAGCAGTGCTCACCTTGTCGAGCATCGTGCGTCGAACCTCGTCCTCGCCCGGCGGCAGGCGGTGACCGAGTCCGACGAAGAGGTCCCTGTGGTCGGCGAGCGCCTCCACGGCATCATCGCAGCAGGGGATGAGAACCGAAGGTTCTGAGCGGGCGAGATGCGTTGCCCACCCGGCTTGGACGTCCGCGAGATCTGCGCCCGTCCAGGTGCGCAGCGCGTTCGAGTGTCGCACCGGCTCTGCGCCCAGCCCGTCGCCGAGTGCGTCGACCGCCACGCCGCGGCGGCGAAGGGCGCGAGCCGCTGACAGGGCGTTGGCCGACCCACCGAGAAGCACCGCTGGCGGCGTCCTGACTGGCCGGCCCGTCATCGTTCGGGCAGCCCGGCGGCCCGCCTGCTGACGGGTGGCGTGCGAACGAACATCTGACTGATCGACAGCACGGGTGAGCGGGTTAGCATCCGAGCAGTATGAAGCATGACGACGACTCGAGCCGCACGCAGAGCGAACGGGTGACCTCGGCCGAGATGCACCCCGGTCCTGGCTTTCGCATCCGCAGCGAGATCGATCGACCGCCGCGCGAGGTGGTCGCGGCGATGGCAGCGATCCCGACTGCCATGATCTCAGACCGGCTCAACCGGCTGTACACCATGTCGACTGCCATCGGCCCGCTGACCCCGCCCCAGCTCAGCTTCGCAGGGCCGGCGTTGACCGTGAAGGTCTTCCCTGGCGACAACCTGATGGTCCACAAGGCCCTCGACCTCCTTGCGCCCGGCGACGTCATCGTCATCGACGCATCCGCCTCGATGATGACAGCCGTTATCGGCGACATGGTCTGCACGAAGGCTCGGCACCGAGAGGCCGCCGCCATCGTCGTCGACGGCCTCGTGCGTGACCTCGACGGCATCGTCGAGCTCGGCGACCTGCCGGTGTTCGGGCGGGGGACCACCCCCATCGGTCCGCTCCACCGCGGTCCTGGTGAGATCAACTATCCGGTGAGCTGTGGCGGGATCGTCGTCAGCCCAGGTGACCTCATCGTCGGTGACGCTGACGGTGTCGTGGTGGTGCCCCATGACCTCGCGACCGCTGTCCTCGAGTGGGCAGAGCAGGACGCAGAAGCCGACGCACGGTACGCCGCTGCCGTGCGACGAGGTGACTTCTCCAACGCGTGGGTGGACCATGCGCTCGAGCAGGCCGGCCTCCATCTGCCCCGACCGGGTCCCCCTCCGAACCCGGTCTGACCCCCCTTACGAGCTCGATCCGAACGAGCCCAGGTCGTCGTGATGGAGCGGGCGACTCATGAACCCTGCTCCGAACCGGCGCGTCGGGTGACGCGGCAGTTGTTGCCGGGCGTCGGCGGCACGTCGCGGAAGAAGGCGAGCCTCGTCAACACAGAGCCCATCGCCAGCCGCTCGTCGGCGCCGGCCCGTGGTGCCGTGTACCGCTTGCCATCGTGCTCGTAGGTGATCGAGGCATCCTCATGCCGCTGTGCCCATGATCGCAGCGCAGCCCAGACCCATCGCCGATCGTTCTCGGCGGCGCGTTGCATCGCAGGATCGTTGGAGGCGACGATCGTCACGAGGTCGTCCTGGAGGTCGAAGCGCTTGAGTGACTCAGGAAGGATGGCGTGATTCCACTGAGCGCCCTCGGTCTGCAGGTTGGAGTACATGGTGAAGGTGCTCTGGGTCTTCAGGCCCACATACGGGCTGAGCGCGTTGGCGACCACGAGCAGCGGTCCGAGCAGCCACACCGGAGAGGCCAGCCGGAGGGGGTGCGGCGCGAAGCGGACCGGGGTGCGGTCCGCCAAGGCGCACAGCGCCAGGATCCAGGCCAACCCGGCTGAGGCAAGGACGAAGAGCACCAGCATCCCCCGGGAGACCCACTCGCCCAATCCGATCTCGAAGGCCAGAGCGCCGGCCAGGGCAGCGCCGAGGGCCAAGATCGACCCGATGCGTGAGGACCAGAACGCTGCAAGTCCTCTGACCAGGGTTGCCAACCTGGGCCGGGCGGCCAGCAAGCGCTCGAACCGCTCGCTGGCGTCGTCCGGCGCGAAGAGCCAGTAGTAGGCCATCGCGAAGCCCGAGAACGCGAGGTGACCGGCGAGCGCGAGCGCGAGGTGGAAGGCGAGGCCGATGAAGATCGCTGCCACGCGAGTGCGGCGCCAGAGAAGGAGGAACGGCAACGCGATCTCGATCCCGATGGTTCCCCAGATGAGGAACGAATCCATCCACCCGGCATGGAGGCTCATCGGGCCAGCGTCCAGCAGACCGCCGCCCAGCTCGACGGCACACGAAAGCGCCGGGTCCAAGAAATCGCTGTTGAGCTTGGACAGCGCCGCAACGCCATAGACGATGGCGACCTGGATGCGCAGATACGGAGCCAGCGCCACGTAGAGCTCGCCTGCGTCGCGCGTCCAACGTCGTGCCTGCAGGCGGCCAACGCCGACGGCGACGAACAACCCGACCTCGGCGAGGAAGAGAAGCAGCCAGTGGTTGACGACCGTCGGCATGTCGAGCGGCACCGTCACTGCGTGCAGGCCGAGCAAGCCGAAGAAGCGAGGCAACGATGTGGGCTTCAGCATCAGCCAGACCGCGCCGAGCGTCACGGCTAGGCCGGTCGACGGGATCGCCCAGTCGTCGAGCTTGGACTGGTGGAAGAGGACTGCCGCTCCGAGCAGGAACGCGAAGACGCCGAAGTGATCGCGTGAACGCACGGGTGCACCGTAGTGATCGCGTGAAAGGATTGCGGAACCCGCACCGAGATGAAGCTCAGTCGGCTGGTTTGTGAGATGATCCACGATCCCGCTGAGCGATCGCTCGAGTCGACGGAGGCAAGAAGCTGGGCGTGACACTCGTGACTGGCGCAGCCGGCTTCATCGGCTCGCACCTCGCGGAGGCGCTCATCGCCTCCGGGCACCAGGTGCGCGGCGTGGACGCCTTCACGCCCTACTACGACCGGGCGGCCAAAGAGGCAAACCTCCTAGTGGCGCGTCGAGCCGACGGGTTCGACTTCCATGAGCTCGACCTGCGCACTGCGGACTTGACACCCCTGCTCGACGACGTTGACGTGGTGTACCACCAAGCCGCTCAGCCCGGCGTGCGCTTGTCCTGGTCGACTGGATTCGCCGAGTACGTCTCGTGCAACGTGCTCGCCACTCAGCGCCTCCTGGAGGCGGTGCGCGACGTACCGCTGGACCGATTCGTCTACGCATCGAGCTCCTCGGTGTTCGGCAACGCAACGGCCTACCCCACCACGGAGGACATGCCGACGCAGCCGCACAGCCCGTACGGCGTCACCAAGCTGGCCGCCGAGCACCTCTGCGGGCTGTACGCCGCCAACTACGGCGTGCCGACCGTGTCGCTCCGCTACTTCACCGTCTACGGCCCTCGTCAGCGGCCGGACATGGCGACCCACCGCCTGATCGAGGCCGCCTTGGACGACCGACCGTTCCCCCTGTACGGCGACGGCTCCCATGTGCGCGACTTCACCTACGTGGCGGATGTGGTCGCGGCGAACCGAGCGGCGGGTACCGAACCAGTGCCGCCGGGTGCGGTCATCAACGTCTGCGCCGGCGGGTCGACGAGCGTGGCCGAGCTGATCGATGCCGTCGGCGCCGCGGTTGGCCGTCCCGTGCCGCTCGACCGTCAGCCACCCCAGGCCGGGGACGTGCTCCGCACGGGCGGCGACCACGCTCTCGCCCGGGACCTCCTGGGCTGGCACCCACAGACATCGCTGCTCGAAGGGGTGGAGGCCCAGGTCAGCTGGCACCTCGCTCGTCGGGCGTGACGATGGCCCGTCCGTCGCCGGCGCCACCGGCTCCTCAGGCGTCGCCCTCGATGGGCTACTGGCCCGAGCGGCGAAACACCGCGCCGACCGTGGCGACAAGGATCTTCACATCCACCCACAGGCTGGCGGCATCGATGTAGGCAAGGTCCAGCCGCAGCCGCTCGTCGAAGTTCGAGCCGTTGCGGGCCTCGACCTGCCACAGCCCCGTCACGCCCGGGGGTACCTCGAGTCGACGGGTGTGCCAGAGGTCGTACGTGCTGGCGGCAAAGGACGTCGGTCGCGGACCGACCAGTGACATCTCCCCACAGAGGACGTTCCACAGCTGCGGGAGCTCATCGAGGCTCGTGGCCCGGAGGAAGCGGCCGACGGTGGTGATCCGGGGATCGTCGGGGATCTTGAAGTCCGGAAAGGGGAGCACGTTGAGGTGGGCCAGCGATGCCTTCTTCTCCTCGGCATCCCGAACCATGGTGCGGAACTTGTACAGCCGAAAGCGCTTCCCATGCTGTCCCGTCCGCATCTGCCCGAAGATGACCGGACCGGGTGAGTCGATCTGCGTGATGACGGCGCACAGCAGCATGATCGGCAGCGCGAGGGGCAGGCTGAGCAACACCACGACGATGTCGAACGCTCGCTTCGCCACGGCGTGACCTGTCGGGCGGACGGTCAGGATGGCCGCAATAGAGGACGCCATCAACCCGTCGATGCCGGTGGTTCCAGATCGAGGGAGGTCAGGTCGGCCGCGCGCGGGTTCGGGGCCACCCAGAACGGCCGTCGTTCGATGTCGGGTTCGCCGCTGATCTGCTGGCGCATGGCTCCGGCCGTCAACGCTCCGTCCGGGAAGACCGCGATCCGGGCCGCCGAGGGTTCGACGCCTCGCCGACGCAGTCGCTCGAGCACCACCGCCGCACCCTCGCCCCGAGTGTCGTAGAGCGTGAGATAGAGGTCGCCGCCCTCCATCCACGCCAGGTCGATGCGCCGGGCCATGCCGGTCATGCCACTGGGGTGCAGGAGGAACGACGAGGCCTCTGGGTGGGCCAGCGGCACTCGGACGAGCGTGAGCGGATGGCCGAACCGGCGAGCCCGTTCCAGTTCCTCCTCGAACCGGTGGTTCCAGTCGACCTCTCGCGCCGAGGGCACTGGCAGCGCGGACGAGGCCACGCCGAGCGCGATTCCTGCCGCCGTCAACACTCCTCCGACGAGCCCGAACAGGCCCGTTGCGAGGGCCAGCAGGCCGAGGCCGCCGACGACGAGCAGCACCCCGCGCAGGGGTCGGGGATGCCTGCCACCAGCCCGCACTTGCCTCATATCGCCCGTCCTCATCCCTGTCAGCGTCGCCTGCGACACTACCCGCCCGGGCATCTGCAAACCGCGCGGCCGACCACGAAGGGTGAGAACAGTCAATCACCCTGTGGGCACGCCGTGCAACAACAACCGGCCTTTCATCCCGCTGTGCATCGGTCCGCACACGGCGCATGCCCCCCGAAAGCGCACCATCTCGGACATCGGCGCTGAGCCGTCGCTCGCTCAGCGGCCCGGGACCCGCCCTGACCGGCGTCCTTCGAAGAGCACCACGCTCTGCCTGAGCGGCACCAGCTCGCGGCGGTGCTGGCGTCGAGCCTGCTCGACGGCGACCTGAGCCCCCTCTTGGACGGCCCGCAGCGCCGCCTGCGCCTCAGCGAGGGCGGCTTCGAGCTCGAGCACCTTCTGCACGCCGGCCAGGTTGAGGCCCTCCCCGGTGAGCTCCTGGATGCGACGGAGCTGGTCGATGTCGTCGTCGCTGTACCGCCGGCTCCCGCCCCCGGTGCGGGCCGGGTCGACCAGGCCCTTGCGCTCGTAGATGCGCAGGGTCTGCGGGTGCAGGCCGGCCAGCTCTGCGGCCACGGAGATGACGTAGACGGCGCGATCCGTGGCCATCACACCCCCAGGTGCTCGCGGGGCGAGGCCCCGTCGGACGCGGCTTGGAACGCCTCGAGGGCCTTGCGCTCGGCGCTCGACAGCGTGGAGGGCACCGCCACCTCCACGGTGGCCAGGAGGTCGCCGGTGCCCTTCGGCGTGACGACGCCCTTGCCCTTCACCCGGAAGGTGCGCCCGGAGCGGGTGCCGGCCGGGACGCGGAGCTTCACCGAGGCGCCGTCGAGGGTCGGCACGGCGATGTCGGCTCCGAAGGTGGCCTCGGGGAAGGTGATCGGCACGGCGATGGTGAGGTCCCTCGCCTTGCGCTGGAACAGGGCGTGCGGCGACACCCGCACGATGACGTAGAGGTCGCCGGGAGGCCCCCCGTTCTGGCCAGGGCCCCCTCGGCCCTTGAGGCGGATGCGCTGACCCTCGTCGACACCCGCCGGCACCCGCAGCTTGACCTCGCGCGGTCGCCGCTCCACCCCAGTGGCCCGGCAGGTGGGGCAGGGGTCGTCGATGGTGACGCCCCGCCCCGCGCAGACCGGGCACGGCGTCGACAGGGAGAAGAGGCCCTGGTTGTCGGACACCACGCCCTGACCGCCACAGTTGGTGCAGCGGTGCGGGCTCGATCCAGGGGCAGCCCCGGAGCCGTTGCAGGTGTGACACGGGGCATCGCTCGTCAGGTGGACGGCGGTGGTGACACCGGCGACGGCGTCGTCGAAGGTGAGGTGCAGCTCCGTCTCGAGGTCCTGGCCCCGGTGCGGACCCCGTCCACCCTGGCCGCCGCCTCTGCGACCGCCCCGGTTGAAGAGGCCGCCGAGCAGGTCCCCGAGGTCGCCGCCGTCCTGGAAGCTGAACCCCCCCGGAGCCCCGCCCCCTCCGCCGCCCGGGAAGCCGGCCGCGGCCGGGCCGAGGCGGCGCAGCTCGTCGTACTCCTTGCGCTTGTCGGGGTTGCCGACCACGTCGTAGGCGGCCGACACCTCCTTGAACCGCTCCTCGGCGGCGTCCCCGGCGTTGGTGTCAGGGTGGTACTGGCGCGACAGCTTGCGGTAGGCGGTCTTGATCTCCTTGGGCGACGACGACTCGGTGACGCCGAGCACCCGGTAGAAGTCCTTGTCGAGCCAGTCCCGCTGGGGCGCCATCTAGTCAGTCACCTTCACCATCGCGGGACGGAGCACCCTCCCTCGCCAGGTGTAGCCCGCCCGCATGACCTCGGCGACGACGTGCTCGCCGCCCCCACCGGGCTCGTGCACCACGGCGTCGGCCACGGTGGGGTCGAAGGCCTCCCCGATCGGGTCCACCCGCATGAGACCCTCCTTCTCGAGGGCGCCGAGCAGGGCACCGGCGATCGGCTCCACCTCGGTGGTGCCGTGCGAGAGGGCTCCGTCGCAGGCGTCGAGGACGGGCAGGAGCCGTTCGACCAGCCCGCCCGAGCTCCGCACCACTTCGTCGTCGAGGCGGCGCTGGGCCTGCTTGCGGAAGTTGTCGAAGTCGGCCGCCGAGCGCTGGTAGGCGTCCCGGAACTGGTCGCGCTCGGTGGTGACCCGCTCGAGGTCGGCCACCAGCGACTCGACCGACACCTCCACGGGCGTGGCCGCCGGATCGACGTCGTCGAGGAGCTCGCCCTCGATGACCTCGTCATCGAGGGCACCCGGCCCGTCGTCAGGATGGAGGTCAGCCATCGCGGCCTACTTCTCCTGGTGGTCGTCGTCGTCGATGATCTCGGCATCGACGACGTCGTCGTCCGAGGGCTGAGACGCGCCGGCGGCACCGGCACCGCCCGACTCCCGATCGGCGGCCGCCGCGGCGTCGTAGAGCTTCTGGGTGAGGCTCTGCGACGAGGTGATGAGCGCCTCGGTGGCCGTCTTGATGGCGTCGGTGTCGGAGCCGCCAATGGCCTCCTTGAGGGTGGCCAGGTGGCCCTCCACCGTCGTCTTCTCCTCGCCGTCGAGCTTGTCGCCCTGCTCCTTGAGGAGCTTCTCGGTCTGGTACACGAGGGTGTCGGCGTTGTTGCGCACCTCGGCCTCGTCCCGCCGCAGGCGGTCCTCCTCGGCGTGCGCCTCGGCGTCCTTCACCATCTGGTCGATCGAGTCCTTGTCGAGGCTCGACTGACCGGTGATGGTCATCGACTGCTCCTTGTTGGTGGCCCGGTCCTTGGCGGACACGTGCACGATGCCGTTGGCGTCGATGTCGAAGGTCACCTCGATCTGCGGCACGCCGCGGGGAGCGGGCGGCAGGTCGACGAGCTGGAACTTGCCGAGCGTCTTGTTGAACTGCGACATCTCCCGCTCGCCTTGCAGCACGTGGATCTCCACCGAGGGCTGCATGTCCTCGGCGGTGGTGAACACCTCGGTGCGGCGGGTGGGGATGGTGGTGTTGCGCTCGATGAGCTTGGTCATCACGCCGCCCTTGGTCTCGATGCCGAGCGACAGGGGCGTGACGTCGAGGAGCAGCACGTCCTTGACCTCGCCCTTGAGCACCCCGGCCTGGACGGCGGCGCCGATGGCGACGACCTCGTCCGGGTTGACGCTCTTGTTGGGCTCCTTGCCCGTGATGCTGTTGACCAGCTCGGCCACCGCCGGCATGCGGGTGGAGCCGCCGACCAGGATGACGTGGTCGATCTGGTCCTTGGTGAGCCCGGCGTCCTTGATGGCCTGCTCGAACGGGCTGCGGCAGCGCTCCAGCAGGTCCGAGGTGAGGTCCTGGAACTTGGCCCGGGTCATCTGCTCGTCGAGGTGCAGCGGCCCATCCGGCGTGGCGGTGATGAAGGGCAGGTTGATCTGCGTCTGCTGGGTCTGGCTGAGCTCGATCTTGGCCTTCTCCGCCGCCTCCTTGAGGCGCTGGACGGCCATGTTGTCCTTGCTCAGGTCGACGCCGTGGGCGGACTTGAACTGCTCGACCAGCCAGTCGATGACCTTCTGGTCCCAGTCGTCGCCACCGAGCTTGGTGTCACCGTGGGTGCTCTTGACCTCGAACACGCCGTCACCGATCTCCAGGATGGACACGTCGAAGGTGCCACCGCCGAGGTCGAACACCAGGATCGTCTGGTCGGCGTCGCCCTCCTTGTCCAGCCCGTAGGCGAGGGCGGCCGCGGTGGGCTCGTTGATGATGCGCAGCACCTCGAGCCCGGCGATCTGGCCGGCCTCCTTGGTCGCGGTGCGCTGGGCGTCGTCGAAGTAGGCGGGCACGGTGATGACGGCCTGCGTCACGGTGTCGCCCAGGTACGCCTCAGCGTCCCGCTTGAGCTTCATCAGGGTGCGGGCACTGATCTCCTGGGCGGTGTACTTCTTGCCGTCGATCTCCACGCTCCAGTCGGTGCCCATGTGGCGCTTGACGGACCGGATGGTGCGATCGGGGTTGGTGATGGCCTGGCGCTTGGCCACCTCGCCCATCAGCACTTCGCCACCCTTGGAGAAGGCCACCACCGACGGCGTGGTGCGGGATCCTTCGGAGTTGGGGATGACGACGGGATCGCCGGCCTCCAGGACGGAGACGACGGAGTTGGTGGTGCCGAGATCGATGCCGACAGCCTTGGGCATGGGGGGGTCCTCCAGGAGGGTCTACGGAACTGAGTCTCCTGACAGGATAGAAGTTGAGTCTGTCATTAGCAACTTCGTCCGCATGATTGTGGTGGAGTCGTGGCTGACCTACCCGGAGGTCTGGTGATCGGCCGCCGTCAGGGTCGGCACCAAGGCACCTCCGGCGGTGAGGACAGCCTCCACCTCCGCACGGCGCTCGGCTGGCTCCGAGCCCGGCACGACGTGGGTGACGACCACCCGCCGCGCGCCAGCCTCGATCGCCAGGTGCGCGGCCTGGGCGGCGGAGAGGTGCTGGACCTTGCCCTCCTGCTGGGCGGACAAGGATGCCTCCACCACCATGACATCCACCCCGGTGCCATCGGGATCGAGTCGGCGGCCGTCGAGGGCTGCCCCGGTGTCCGACGAGTACGCCAGCGAACCGGTCGGGTGGTCGACCCGCACGGCGAGGGTCTCCACGGGATGGTCGGTCGTCACGAACCGCAGCCGAAGATCACCGATCTGACGCTCCTCCCCACCGTGCACGACGTCCCAATCGAAGGTCGGCCATGCACCCCCACACACGTGGTCGACGAGATCGCGGGTGCCCTCGGTGGTGATGACCCGCAGCCCCGACAGGCCGAGCAGGTACTTCAGGGCGTTGTGGAGCACCGGCAGCTCGCCGCAGTGGTCGGGGTGCTCATGGGTGACGACCACGGCGGACAGACCCGCCAACGGCACGTGGCGCTGCACGCGCGCCAGCGTCCCTGGCCCGGCATCGAGCCAGATCCGATCGTCCACGGTGCAGAGCAGGTACCCACTGCACGCGCCACCGGCGCCGGCGTAGGTGCCGTCGCACCCGAGCACGCTGAGGTCCAGCCCCGAGCCCACGGCGATCGGCACGGGAAGGCTCGCCAAGTGGTCGGTCACGACACATCATCCTCTGCCGGTGATGGTGCGTGCACCTCCGGGCCTGCCCCTCGACCCACTCACCGGGGAGGGGGCGGCGGCGCGCGTAGGGTTCGATGGTGCCCGGTCATCGCCTCGTGCTGCTCCGTCATGGTGAGAGCGAGTGGAACCGCGAGGTGCTCTTCACGGGCTGGTGGGACGCTGCCCTCACACCGCTGGGGGAGTCGCAGGCCATTGCCGCCGGGCAGCTGATGGACGTGCACGGCGTCCGGTCCGACGTGGTGCACACCTCGCTGCAGACCCGAGCCATCCGCACCGTCGACCTGGCGCTGCTCGAGCAGGGTCGGTCGTGGATCCCGGTGCGTCGGGACTGGCGGCTGAACGAGCGGCACTACGGCGACCTGACGGGGCGCAACAAGATCGAGATGGCCGAGCGCTACGGGGACGAGCAGGTGAAGGTGTGGCGTCGCAGCTACGACGTCCCGCCGCCGCCGATCACGCCGGAGAACAAGTGGAACCCCAACCACGACGAGCGGTACGCCGACGTGCCGGCCGGGAAGCTCCCGCTGACGGAGTGCCTGCAGGACGTCGTCGAACGGCTGCTGCCGTACTGGGACGAGGCCATCGTCCCCGACCTCCGTGCCGGCCGCACGGTCCTCATCGGCGCCCACGGCAACAGCCTCCGAGCTCTGGTGAAGCACCTCGACGACATCAGCGAGACCGACATCGTCGAGCTGAACATCCCCACCGGCGAACCACTCGTGTACGAGCTCGACGACGATCTCCGCCCGGTCGAGGCCAAGCCCGTCGAGGAGCGCTACCTGCGCAGCCCGAAGGAGATCCGGGCCGCCGCCGCCGCCGTCGCCCGGCAGGCCGAGGGCGGCTGATGGGCCAGGCAGGTGGAAGAATGATCCTGGACAGATCGCAGGAGGCGGTGCGAGTGATGGGCAGGAACACAGCAGCACGACGGCTTGCAGGTGTGGCGGTGGGAGCGGCGCTCCTCGCCAACGCCTGCCAGACCGATCGCGAGGTGACGAAACCGGAGCCGCAGCCGGTTACCGAGGAGCGGGTCAGCGCCGCTCTCCTCACCATCGCGGACCTGCCCGACACCTTCACCGCGGCCGAACCCGCAACCTCCATCGCCACCGACCTCGTGCCCGAGCACGAGTGCGACGATGCCATCACCCAGCTGGACCCCGAGCAGGTGGCCACCGCCGACTTCACCAGCCCGGGCGCCCGCCTCACCAGCACCGTCGCCTCCTTCCCGGGCCAGGGCGGGGCCGTCGAACAGCTCTACCGGGACGTGGCCGAGGACTGCGCCGAGGTGGTCATCACGGCCGCCAACCTGTCGTTGCGCACCCGCCGGCTCGACTTCGGGGTGCTCTCCGACGACACCCTCCCCCTCCAGATGGAGCTCGAGCCGGCCACCGGCGCCATCGAGGAGCGCGACCTCATCCTCATGCGAGAGGGCGACGTCGTGAGCCTCGTGCGACTCACGGGCCCTCGCCCCTCCGACAAGGAGCTGCTCGACACCGTGGTGCGAGTGGCCCTCGGTCGCCTCGGGTTCTTGGCCCAGGAGACCTCGCCGTAGGACCACGACGGCTGCGCCGGCTGTCCTGGCACGCGCCTGGAGGCAGCTCGCGAGCTCGTCTTCAGACGGCGTCGGGACCCAGCTCGCCGGTGCGGATCCGCACGGCGTGGGTCACCGGGGTGACCCAGATCTTGCCGTCGCCGATCTTGCCGGTCTGGGCGGCGACCGTCACCACCCCGGCGATCTTCTCGGCGTCAGCGTCGGGAACCAGCACCTCGATCTTCACCTTCGGCACGAAGTCGATCGAGTACTCCGCGCCGCGGTAGGTCTCGGTGTGGCCGCCCTGGCGCCCGAACCCCTTCACCTCGCTGATGGTGAGGCCCTGCACCCCGGCCCTCTGGAGGGCGTCCTTGACGTCGACCAGCTTGTGGGGCTTGACGATCGCGGTCACGAGGCTCAGCACCCTGCTGAACCTACTGAGTTCGACGGATGGGCCCGGACCGGCCTGTCGGCGGCGGCCAGCCGCTCCAGCAGATACCCACGCGACCGCACCGTGCGGATGGCCAGGGCGAGCGGCGACAGGCGCCGACGCAGGCGGAGCATGTGGACGTCGAGGGCGTTGCGTCCCGGTGCGCCCGTCGGCCACCCCGCCCGGCCCAGCGCTTCCCGCGAAACGACGGCGCCGTACCGGTCCAGGAGGGCCGCCGTCAGCCTCGCCTCGACGGGTGGGAGCGAGACCCAATCGTCGGCGAGCCGCAGCACGCCGTCGTCGTCGAGGGCGGGCATCGGATGCGCTCTCGCCTCGACCCTCCGCCGCAGGCCGTCGACCCGTGCCTGGATGTCGACCTCGGCGGCGGGAAGCCGGATCCAGTCCTCGAGCTCGTCGCTCCTCACCACGGGCGGCGGGACGCCGTCTTCGAGGAGCAGGAGCCTCGGGTGGGAGGCCCGCTGCAGGTCGGAGCGCTGCCCTTCTTCGGCGGGCCAGCGCACGAGGACGACATCCGCGAGGCGAACGTAGGGAGCCTGCGTTTCGCCGCTGTTTCGAGCCTGTGAAGCGTTCAGATGGTGGCGGTGGTGAGATCCGAGGCGCACCGACCCGTCGGTATCTATGCTCCCGCCCCATGGCCCGTACGTCACACGTCGACCACCTCTCCAGCGTCGCACTGTTCGCGGCCTGCTCCAAGAAGGACCTGCAAGCGGTGCACAAGGCATCCGATGAGCTCACCCTGCCCGCCGGCAAGGTGCTCTGCGAGGAGGGCAGCCTCGGACGCGAAGCCTTCGTCATCCTCGAGGGGACGGCCGAGGTCCGACGCAACAACAGGAAGGTCGCCACCCTGGGCGCCGGGACCTGCGTGGGCGAGCTGGCCCTCCTCGACCAGGGCCCCCGCACGGCCACCGTCACGGCCAGCACCGACCTGAAGGTGCTCGTGATCGGGGTCCGCGAGTTCACCGCCCTGCTTGGCGACGTGCCGTCCATCGCCCACAAGGTGCTCAAGGCGATGGCCACCCGCGTCCGCGAGCTCGACGCCAAGACCTTCGGCTGACCCGACGAAGGCGAGCGAAGCCAGCTTGGTGCGTCGGAACAGCAGACCCGCGGCGAAGCTGCCTCGCATTCCCGGCGCCCCAGGCGCCCGAGGTACGTTCTCGGCGTGAAGTCCCGGCTCAAGCCCCATCAGCTCGCCATCGCGCTCGGCGCAGTGTTCGCCATCATCACGGTGGTGTCCGGCATCACGGCCACGCTGGCCCAGTGGCACGACGACAGCAAGGTGCAGCGAGAGGTGTTCGGGAACATCCCGAGCGTCTGGAAGCTGATCTTCTACACGGTGTTCCCCGTGCTGATCCTCTACGGCTCGGTGCTCTTCAGCCAGCGGATCCGCAACTGGGAGCGGGGCGGACCGGATAAGCGCAGCACCACCAAGAAGAACGTCGGCCGTCGCATGAAGGACTTCCGGGCCGGCGTCTACATGAAGACCCTGCTGCGGGACCCGGCCGCCGGGATCATGCACAGCCTCATCTACTTCTCCTTCCTCATCCTGTTGGCCGTCACCACCGTGCTGGAGATCAACCACCAGCTGCCGGAGTCGGCCAAGTTCCTCCACGGTGACGTCTATCGGGGCTATGCCGCCATCGGCGACGGGGCCGGGCTCATGCTCCTCGCCGGCGTGGTCTGGGCCATCGTGCGCCGCTACGTGCAGCGGCCGTACCGCATCCGCATCAAGTCCAAGCCCGAGCACGCCATCATCCTCGGCACCATCCTCTCCATCGCCGTCACCGGCTTCGGTGCCGAGATCTGGCGCATCGCCCTGCAGGGCCGGCCCGAGTTCGAGCAGTGGGCCTTCGTCAGCTACCCCCTGGCCGGGCTCATCGACGATCAGAGCAACCTGGCCGGCGGTCACCAGGTCTGGTGGGTGGCCCACGTGGCCAGCTTCTTCGTGTTCGTCGTCATCCTCCCCGTGACGATGCTGCGCCACATCTTCACCTCCCCGCTGAACATGTACCTCAAGGACCGTGAGCGTCCGAAGGGCGCCATGAAGCCGATGCCGAACCTCATGGAGACCGAGCTGGAGAGCTTCGGTGCCTCCACCGTCGAGGACTTCACCTGGAAGCAGCTCCTCGACACCGATGCCTGCACGATGTGCGGCCGCTGCACCTCGGTGTGCCCGGCCCACGCCACCGGCAAGCCGCTCGACCCACGCGAGATCGTGCTCAAGGCCGGCGAGGTCATGGCCCGCACCGGCACCCCCGCCGTGTCGCCTCCCCTCGGCGTCGACCCCGAGATCACCGTCGGCGCCAACAGCCTCTTCGAGCGCATCACCTCCGAGGAGGTGTGGGCCTGCACCACCTGCAAGGCGTGCGACGAGATCTGCCCGGTCAACATCGAGATCCTCGACAAGATCCTCGACATGCGGCGCTACCTGTCGCTCATGGAGAGCGACTTCCCCACCGAGCTGGGCGGCGCCTACCGGGCCATGGAGAACTCCGGGAACCCCTGGGGTCTGTCCCAGAGCGACCGAGCGGAGTGGACGAACAAGGTGGACGGCGTGGCCATCGTCGACCCCGGCGACCCGTTCGCCCACGACTATCTCTACTGGGTGGGCTGCGCCGGGTCGTTCGACGACAAGAACCAGAAGGTCACCATCGCCATGGCCAAGCTGCTCCAGCGGGCCGGGATCGACTTCGCCATCCTCGGACCCTCGGAGACCTGCACGGGTGACCCGGCCCGGCGCTCCGGCAACGAGTACATCTTCCAGATGCTGGCCACCGCCACCATCTCCCAGCTCAACGGCATGGGCGTGAAGAAGATCATCACGCAGTGCCCTCACTGCTTCAACACCCTCCTCAACGAGTACCCCCAGCTCGGCGGGCACTTCGAGGTCATCCACCACAGCCAGCTCCTCGAGCAGCTCATCGACACCGGCCAGCTCGACCTCACCGACGCCCGCCTCGACGAGCGGGTCGTCTACCACGACTCCTGCTACCTGGGTCGCCACAACGACGTCTACCTCTCCCCCCGCAACGTGATCGGGAGCCTGGCCGGCATCGAGGTCGTCGAGGCAGGCCGCAACGGCACCACCGGCATGTGCTGTGGCGCCGGCGGCGCCCGCATGTGGATGGAGGAGAGCATCGGCACGAAGGTCAACGACGCCCGGGCCGAGGAGCTCATCGCCACGGGCGCCAGCAAGGTCGCCACCGCCTGCCCCTTCTGCTACATCATGCTGGACGACGGGGTGAAGGGGGCCGGCGCCGAGGAGACCGTTCAGGTGGCCGACATCTCCATGCACCTCCTCGCCGCCCTCGAGGCCGCCGACGGCCGAGCGGCCCCGGAGCTGCAGACCCTCGAGGACTGAGCACGGTGCTCAGGCGGCGGCAGGACATCTGGGACGGATCCGAGCGACGTTCGCCTGCGCTCGTCCTCATCGTCAACGAGGACCCCGACGCCTGCGAGATGCTCGTGCGCATGGTGGCGACGAGGGGGTACGAGACGATCGGCGCCACGAGCGACGACGAGGCGGGCAGCCGGCTCGTCGGTCGGCTGCCGCGCTGCGTCGTGCTCGACGTCCACTCGGGCGGCGTCGGCACCAACCTCAAGCTGCTCGACAAGATCCGCAGTCACGAAGACCGTCGCATCAGCACTGCACGGGTGGTCTTGTGCGCGGCCAGCCCCAAGAACCGGTCGTTCTCGTTCCAGTCTGGCGCGGACAGCTTCCTGGTCCGCCCGTTCCACCTCGACGAGCTCGTCGCTCAGATCACCGACGTCCTCGGCCGGGCCCACCAGGACCGAGCCCGTCATCGCCGCGACGAGCTCATCCGCCACGGCGACTGACCCGAGGAACCTGGGTTCACATCGCCTAGGCCGAGGAAGCAGGGTTCACAGGTGACCCCAGTTGCCTCACCCTTGCTCGGATGAACCCACGCTCCTCAGGCGACTCGGCCGAGCTGGTGGAGACGAGTGGCTCGAGTGTCGGCCACGACCTCGCAGACCTTGGCCGGTTCATCCCGCATCTGCTCATGGAGAAACCGCAGCGGAACCCAGCCAGCGCGAATGGCTTGCGCATCTCGCTCACGATCGCGGCGCGCCGCCTCGACGCGCATGTGCCACCGCCGGCCATCGGCCTCGAGCACGATCTTGGCGTCGAGGTAGCCGCCATCGGCGATCCCCATCGGGTTGCGCCGTCCTGGGAGCGGCATCTGGCGGACGGGTCGGGGGAGCCCGCCGGCGTCCAGCGTGTCGAACAGCAGCCGTTCGAGGTCCGACGCTGGAGGAACGTGCCCGTCGCTTCGCTCGTCCAGCATCGCGGCGACCGGGGCGAGCCCGGGCTTGCCGGGACGGGTGAGCTCCGCCAGCACTCGCTCGATGCTGCGATAGGACGTCCGCCCGGCTCGCACCAGATCATCGGCGACCCGACCGATCACCCCCGTGGAGCGCGTGACCCCGAGCTCCACGACACAGCGAGCAGGTGCGCTCACCGGGAGTCGTTCGATCGTCGTGCGATGTCGGTCGACGAGGTCATCGATCTGGTGCACCACCACGCCATGTAGGTGGTGGTGGCTCCCGTGGGGCGCCGTCAGCGTGATCGGGTGCGGCGGCAGCCGCTCGGCGCCATGCAGCAGCGCGGCCGACTCGTGCGTGACGACGCTCAGCGGCCCGGCGGCAAGCACTGCCGCCCACAGCTCGAGGGCTCGGGTCGGCTCCGGCCCGGCCACCGTGTACACGCCGTCGTGGAGACGGGTCCACGCACCGCGACGCGCCCGCCGTCCGATCGTCGACTTGCTGATGCCGGCCTGGACCGCCTGGGCGAAGGTGAACGCACCGCCCTGCCGGCTCGCCATCAGGGCCAGTCGTGCGTCTCGTCCCTGCGCGTCCATCGCCCTAGGATGCGCAGCCGGGTGTGACAAGCCATCCGAACCCGAGGAACCTGGGCTCACTTCGTCCAGGGCGAGGCGCGTGGGGTCACAGGTGGGCCCGGGTTCCTCAGGCTCGCCGGGTTGGGCCCAGGTTCCTCGGATTCAGAGGTTTCCGAGGAGGCTGAGCTGGCCGGCGGGGCTGTGGTCTCGGGCGAAGTGCTTGCTCAACATCCCTTGCTGGCCCTGGTAGTTGGACGAGACGTCTTGGCCGTAGAGGATCGTGGGAGGTTCGGTGACGCGCTCGAAGGTGAGCTTGCACACCGGCTGGTGCTGCTCGACCATGAACGGCACGTCATGGGCGCGCACCTCGAGCACTGCTCGGCTGAGTCGGCGCGCGTCGTTCGGGTCGTGCCCGAACCCGGGGTCGAAGAACCCGGCGTAGTGCGAGCGAAGCTCGCCGCTCGACTCCGCGTAGGCGCTCATCTCGGCAGCGAGGCCCGGCGGGATGCGGACAGCCTCGGAGGAGATGAGCAGGTAGAACTCCTCGGGCTCAAGCACAACCCGGGGTGCGTCCTCCTCCCGGTAGACGAGATCCCAGTAGTCCCGAGGCCGGTGCGCGCCGATCTGCGTGAGGTCGAGCACCCTCGAGTTGCGACGCGCCCGATAGCCGACCACGCCATCGCGGTCGCCCATGAGGTCGAGCGTGAGAAAGAGGCCGTCCGCCACCGTCAGGCGGCCGTCCGGGATCTTGCGGCTGCTGGCATCGACGATCACCGGCCGCTCGCCGTGGGCTGCGACGAGCTCCTCGTCGCTCAGGCGGGCATCGCCTGCGGTCAGGCGGAGC
This sequence comes from Acidimicrobiales bacterium, assembly GCA_039927735.1. GTDB lineage: Bacteria > Actinomycetota > Acidimicrobiia > Acidimicrobiales > VFJN01 > VFJN01. The sequence goes on from JBDSUN010000215.1 coordinate 26,135, forward strand.
TGGTTCAGCGACATGCCCGCCTGCACCCTGACGGTGAAGCTGCGGGACACGACTTCGAGGTACAGGGGCCCGCCGTAGCCAGCCTCAATGTCATCGAATCGGTGACTGTGATCGCTGATGACTCGGGTGAAGATGTCGACGCGGCCGGTAGAGCTCTTCGGGTTCGCCCTCCCGCGGAGCTCCGGCGGCAGGTCGAGGCGCTCCTGGAGCGGGATCAGATAGGGGCGCTCGGGTTCGAGGATCGCTCCCTGGGTGAGGTCGACCTCGTCGAGCAAGTAGTCCTTCAGCTTCACGCTGACCGGCTCGCGGTCCGGGAGAAAGCTGCACCGCAGCCGAAAGGCGCGATCGCCGAGTCGGAGGTCGACGCTGGCCGGCTGCACGTTTCGGGGCGGCACGGCGCTCGGCCCCCCGATGATCCCCTGGGTGATCGCTCGCTGCAGCTCCTGGTAGGGGAGGACGCCGCAGCGCTCAGCCCATCGATCCCGATCGCTCTGCGGTGCCACGGGCCGAACGTTAGGCGAGCGTCCCGCCTGGTTTCACCGGCTACGAGGCGCCTTTGGCGGCTCGGGTGGCCGGCTTGGGGCCGAAGCGCTGGTGGGCGGCCTGGGTCGTGACGCCGAGGGCTTCGCCGATGGCCGCCCATGAGGCGCCCGAGGTGCGGGCGAAGTCGACGAGGACGAAGAGCTTGCGGTCGGCGGCCTCGCGCAGCGTCGCCGTGGCGGCCAAGGCGGCCCCCACCGTCAGCTGGCCATCTCCCGTCCTCTGCACCAGCTCCCGCATGGCCTCGTCGACGATGGCATCGGCGGCGCCTGCAGGACCCGGCGCCGCCACCGTCCCCATGGCCGCACGGTAGCCGTGTCGAGTCGGCGCGTCCTGGGTGCGCCCGATCGGCTGGCTGGGATACGTTGAGGCCCCTTCGCGGCTGTAGCTCAATGGTAGAGCGCTCGCTTCCCAAGCCAGATACGCGGGTTCGATTCCCGTCAGCCGCTCCCTCCCTCCCTCCCTCCCTCCCTGCCTCCTCCCACCCAAGCTCACCCGTCGCCTGCTTCGAGCGCGCGCTCAGGGCGGCGTGGATCCCGATACCGGAGTCGGAGTCGACAGGACCGGCCCACGACGGGACGTCTCGGCCGCCACGATGCCGGCGATCACGATGGCGGCACCGACCAGCTGCACGGCCGTGAGGGCCTCGCTCAGCACCACCCAGGCCACCAGGCCGGACGTCACCGGCTCGGCCATGCCGAGCAGGCCCGTGCGGGTCGAGCCCAGGTTCTTGATGGCCACGAGGACGAAGCCGTAGGGCACGACCGTGCCCAGCACGATGATCCAGGCCACGAGCGACCACAGCGGCACTTGGGCGCCGTCGAAGGGGCCGGGGAGCGCCACACTCGCCTGCAGCGCCGCCCAGTCGATGGACCACGGCGGCTCCAGGATCGCCCAGAACGCTGCCGCCGCCCCGAAGGTCCAGGCCGCCAAGCTCAGCGGATCCCGACGGTCGAGGCTGCGCTCGCCGGTGAGGTAGTAGGCCGCCAACGAGAGCCCGGCGCCCACACCGGCCAGCACCCCCAGCCCGTCGAGGGTGAGGCCGGACCAGACCTGGGCGACCACGGCCAGGCCGACGACGCACAGACCCAGCGCCGCCCAGATGCGCGGCCGCACAGGCTCCCGGCGCACGAACACGACCCACACCGCCACGAACACCGGGGCCAGGTACTCGAGCAGCAGGGCAATGCCCACGGGCAGCCGTTCGATGGCCACGAAGTACAGCCACTGGACCATGCCGATGCCGACGACGCCGGCCACCACGAGGAACGCGAGCTCCTGGCGCCCCACGGCGAGCGACCGGGGCCGGAGGAGGAGCGTGACCGTCACCAGGCAGACCGCGGCCCCGAGCGAGCGCAGCCCGACGAGGCGCGTCGTGGTCAAGCCTGCCTCCAAGGCCAGCTTGCTGACGGTGCCGTTCACACCGAAGAGGAGGGCGGCGGCAGCCGCCACCCCGACGCCGAGCGCCGGTCGGGCGGACGACGTCATGCGCCGATGATGACAGAGGTCGTCGGTAGGGTCCGACCAATGGCTGAGCGGACCGCGATCGTGACCGGTGCCAACTCCGGGATCGGGCTGGAGACGGTGCGGGGCCTGGTCCGCCAGGGCTTCCACGTCGTGCTGGTGTGCCGAAGCGCCGAGCGGGCGGCGGCGGCCAAGGCCGACATCGACGCCTCGGTCGCCGGCGCCTCCACCGAGATCGTGCTCTGCGACCTCGGCCTCCAGGCCGACGTGCGGCGGGCCGGGGCGGAGCTGATGGACCGGCTCGATCGCCTCGACGTCCTCGTCAACAACGCCGGCATCACCGTCCGCACCCGCGAGGAGACCCCCGAAGGTCACGACGTGATGCTGGCCGTCAACCACCTCGGCCCCTTCCTGCTCACCGACCTGCTGCTGCCCCTCCTGCGGGCCAGCGCCCCAGCCCGGATCGTCAACCTGGCGTCGGAGGCCCACAAGTTCGGGAAGCTCCGGCTGGACGACCTCGAGGCCACCCGGGGCTACGGCCTGCTGGGGATGCCCCGCTACGGCGAGACCAAGCTGATGAACATCCTGTTCACCCGGGCCCTGGCCCGCCGCCTCCGCGGCAGCGGGGTGACGGCGAGCTGCGTGCACCCGGGCGGTGTCCGCACCAGCCTCGGGGCGCCGCCGAAGCTGATCGGCGCCGCCGTCGGGCTCTTCCTGAAGGCCCCGGAGGTTGGCGCCCGCACCTCGCTGGCGGCGGCCACCGATCCGGCCTTCGCCACCACCACGGGCGCCTACTTCGTAAAGGGCGAACCGGCGGACGGCAAGCTCTCCGGTGCCGCCCGCGACGACGCCCTGGGCGAGCAGCTCTGGGCGCGATCGGCGGAGCTGGTCGGCCTCCCCTGACCGTCAGAAGGCCGCAAGGTCCCCGTCGGCCAGCCGTAATCCCAGCCACACCTCCGGGAAACGGCCCCTCCCTACGGTCACGAACAGGTCAGACAAGCGGTCGGGCCGTCATCGTTCGCTATCCCGAGGAGGACCCGTGAGACGAAAGCTGCTCGCCGTGCCGGCGATCAGCGGCGCCGTGGTGCTGGCTCTGGCCACACCCGCGTACGCACAAGACATCCCCGAGGGCGTGGCCAGCCAGGTCATCCTCGACAACATCTGGGTGTTGCTCGCCGGGGTGCTGGTGTTCTTCATGCAAGCCGGCTTCGCCCTCGTCGAGGCCGGGCTCACCCGGGTCAAGAACGTCGGCAACATCATGATGAAGAACCTCATGGACTGCATGGCCGGGGTGCTGGCGTTCGGGATCATCGGCTACTCGATCGGGTTCGGGACCGAGGCCCTCGGAGGCTGGTTCAGCTGGGACGGGCTCGGGATCAAGGACATCGAGAACGCCGAGACGATGGTGGCGCTGAACCTGTCTCCGGCCACCTTCTTC
>JBDSUN010000216.1:0-8139 GCA_039927735.1 Acidimicrobiales bacterium
CAGCGACGGTGCCCCCGCCAGCGCCGCGCCCCGCCCGGCGGTCACGGTGACGCCCTTGCCCTCGCCGAGATCCTCGACCTCGGCGACGATGTGACCGGGCTCGACCTCGCGCAACGTGCACCCACCCGTGGTACCCCTCGTCCCGGTGCTGCACGCGGCATCCGTCAGCTCCCAGGGGGCCACCACGTGGATCTCCGCCCGCCCGATCGGAACCGTCCAGGCCGTGCCCACCGCGTCCCAGCGCAAGGTGTCGTTGCCGCCCGGGAGGAGCTCGCTGAGGGGCAGCGCGTAGTCGATGCGGTATCGATGGCGGCCGGCGACCGTCTCGTCCGCGCTCCCGATCTTGATCTGCGAGCCCTCCGAACCGGTGGTGAAGATGGCGGTACGGGCGGCGATGGCGTCGGAGGCCGTGTCGGACTTCACCCGCACCGGCGCTTCGGTGCTGAGCCCGGGCACGTCCCGGAAGATGCCGTGCTTGTCGACGGCCAAGCCGAAGTCGTAGTCGATCACCTCGAGCACCGGTGTGGTGCTCTCCGTCGTCAGCTCGGTGCCCACCCACATCTGGGTCACCCGCTCGGCATCGCCCACCGCACCGCCGATGGCGACCACGCCGCCTCCCACCAGCGCCCCGGCCCCGAGCACGATCATGTCCAGCCGCCGTCTGCCCGTGGTCCGCATGGACGGACGCTACTTGCGCAGGAGCGCCCGGCAGACGGGGTCGAGCATCGCCCGGGTGTGCGTGGGACCATCCTCCCTGATCAGTCGGGTCGGGAGATGTCCCGGTTCGGATTGGGAGGTGGGGGGGTGAAGCCGGGTCCCGGCCGCCATCCGCTGTCGGCCAGGTCCTCGAGGACGTGGGCCATGTTGAGCAGGTCCTCCTCGAAGGAGAGCTTCCCGTTGCCGGCGTAGCGCAGCAGCGACACGCCGGTCTGCTCGTAGCGGCGCCCGTCGGACCGCTGACCCGGAACGATCTGGGTCCACGTCGTCACGATGTCGTCGCCGTCGAAGGCGGCCGAGCGGATCGGGAACCGCCAGTCCTCCAGCCCGAGCATGCTCTCGACCAGGAAGGAGCGGATCTCGTCGATGCCCTGGATCCGACCCCAGGCCGGGTCGATGTAGATGGCATCGTCCGTGAACAGGTCGGCCAGGTCGAGCCAGGTCGCCTCGCCTGCCTCGATGGCCGCGCGCAGCGTCACGTAGGTGTCGACGGTGGCTCGGACCTCAGCGTCGGGGTGCGGCATGCCGCGGATGCTGCCACACGGTGAGTCGGTAGCGTGCCTGCCGTGCGATGGACCCGACGGCGCTTCCTCGGGGTCGGGGCCGGTGCGCTGGCGGTGGCGGCGTGCTCTGACGAACCCGGAGGGGGGGCGACGGACGACTCGACCGTCGAGACCGTGCGCTACGGCGACGAGGCACCGCAGCACCTCGAGCTGACCCGACCCGCCGACGTGGCGGTGCCGCCGGTGGTGGTGCTGGTGCACGGCGGGTTCTGGTCGGCCCAGTACGACCTCACCCTCATGCAGCCGCTGGTGCCCAGCCTCGTGGGGGAGGGCTGGGCCGTGGCCAACATCGAGTACCGCAGCGTTCCGGTGCGGGGCTCAGGCTGGCCCGGCACCTTCGAGGACGCGGCCGCCGCCGTCGACGTCCTGGCTGCCCAGGACGGGCTCGACCTCACGAGGGTCATCGCGCTGGGTCACTCGGCGGGAGGTCACCTAGCCGTGTGGCTGGCCAGCCGGGGTCGGCTGCCCGAGGGGGCGCCGGGGCGAGATCCGAAGGTCGTCCTGACGGGGGCCATCTCGCAGGCGGGCGTGCTCGACCTCGTTGCGGGTGCCGATCAGCGCCTCGGCGGTGGGGCGGTCCAATCGCTGCTCGGAGGGGATCCGGCGGCGGTCCCCGACCGCTACTCGGCCGGCTCCCCCAGCGCGCTGGTGCCGATCGGCGTCCCGGTCGAGCTGTTCCATGGCTCGGCAGACCGCCACGTGCCGATCGACCAGAGCCGTCGCTACGCCGGCGCCGCCCTGACCGCCGGCGACCCGGTCACCTTCACCGAGGTGCCCGGTGACCACTTCGCCATCATCGACCCGACCACCGAAGCATGGGCCGCCTGCGTTGTCGCCGCCCGCCGCCTCCTTGCCTAGAGCCAGCTAGGGGCACTCTTCGGCGGTGCCCACGCAGCGGACGTAGGCGTCCGGGTACTGGTCGACCGCCAGCTGACCGTCGGCGGCCTCGGCGGAGGCCACGTCGGGGAAGGGTCCGACGTAGGACACCCAGAACCCTGGTTCGAGCGAGCCATACTCGTCGGAGCGCAGCACGCTGGCGCCGTAGCCGCGCTCGGTGAGCTCGTCTGCCTGGGCGCGAGCGGTGGCCTCGTCCCGCTCGGAAGTCACGATGGCCACGAAGGTGGGCGTGGCGAGGCCCTCCGGCGCCGCGGTGGTCGTGGTCTCGGACGACGTCGTGGTGGTGGGCGCGGTGGCGCCGTCGCCGGGGTCGTCGTCGTCGAGCTGGGACAGCACCACGACGAAGACGCCCGTCCCCGCTACCAGGACAAGAAGGACGAGCAGCAGCGCGAAGCGGGCCCGGCTCACCGCTACTGACCGAACATGGCGAGCCACTCGGCTTCGGAGCCGGGCTTGAACACGTAGTTCCAGCGACGGGTCTCCGACATCGTGGCCGACGGCTCAACCGAGTAGAGGTGCCCGGGGAACAGCACTGTGTCGTCGGGCACCTTGGCCAGCTTCTGGGTGAGGCTCCGGTACATGGCGGCTGGGTCGCTGCCGGGGAGGTCGGTGCGTCCGCAGCCCTCGAGGAACAGGGTGTCGCCGCTGATCAGGCAGCCGTCCACCAGGAAGCACTGGCTGCCCGGGGTGTGGCCGGGGGTGTGGATGAGCTCGATGGGGATGTCACCGACCAGCACGGTGTCCCCGCTCTGGTGGGCGACGAGATCCGTCTCGGCCACCTCGGTGACCCGGGTGATCCACGGCACCTCATCGGCCTGCACGTGGATGGGCACGGGGGCGAGGGCGAGGAGGTCGTCGATGCCGGCGATGGTGTGGCCCATCATCGAGCCGCCCACGTGGTCCGGGTGGTAGTGGGTGGCCAGCGCGCCGGTGAGGCGCATGTCGTCGGCGGCCAGCACCTCGAGCAGGCTGGGGATGTCGTAGGCGGGGTCGATCACCATCGCCTCCCCGGTCTTCCGATCCCCGATGAGGTAGACGAAGTTCACCATCTGGCGGGCGACCGGATCGGCACGGGCGAAGTCCCGGCCGGCCAGCAGCTGGCGGAAGTAGAGGCGTTCGTCCATCCTCTGCACCCTATGGCGCAGCGGTTCGACGCGGTCAGCCTCGATGTCGGGGGCGTGCTGGTGGTGCCCGACCACGGCGCGCTGGCCGATGCTCTCGACCGGCTCGGCGTCGGCTACGACCGCAGTGCCTTCGGGCGGGGCCACTACCTCGCCATGGCCGCCGCGGATCGGGCCGCCTCCGCGTCCGAGGACTTCACCGACTACCTGTGGGGATTCCTGGCCGCCGTGGAGGTGACCGAGCCCGACCGCCGGCGCGCCCATGACGCCCTGCAGGCGCGACTGCACACCCCGATCTGGTGCCAACCGGTGCCCGGGTCGCGGGCCGGCGTGGCGCAGCTCGTCGACGCCGGTGTCCGGCTCGCCGTCACCTCGAACAGCGACGGTCGGGTCGAGGACCTGCTGCGCCGCCACGAGTGGGTGCAGGTGGGGGACGGCCCGGGTGCGGTGGTGGAGGTGGTGACCGACTCGGGGATCGTCGGCGTCGCCAAGCCCGATGCACGGGTCTTCCGGGCCACCATCGATGCCCTCGCGCTGGCACCCGAGCGGGTCCTGCACGTCGGCGACAGCGTCCACTACGACGTCGAGGGCGCTGCGGCAGTCGGCATGCAGGTCGTGCACATGGACCCGTACGAGCTCTGCGACTCGACCGACCACGCCCATGTCCGCACCCTCGGCGAGGTGCTCGACTGACGAAACCCGGACGCATGCTTCGCCTCCGTCGGTAGGCTGACGGCATGCTCATCTGATGCTCACCGCCCCGTGACGGGGTCACGGTCTCCCGGCCACGCTCTGGCCGTCGCACGATGCAGCCGCCGGCCCTTGAGGCCGGCCCGATCCTCGAGAGGAGGATCACCCATGGCCAAGAAGAAGAAGCCGAGCGCCTCGGGCGGACGGGTCACCCCCAAGGGCACCCAGCCGGCCGAGAGCACCAAGTCCGGGTCGAAGGCTCAGCCCGCCATCGACCACCGCGTGGTCAACCGCTTCGACCCTGCCCAGAACCAGCGGGGCAGCGGCCCCTCCGGCCCCACCCGAGCCGGCCACCACCGAGGCCAGCGCTGAGGCGCCCCACCCCGGCCCGAGAGGTCAAGCCCCAGATCAACCGCAAGAGCGCGGCGGGGCGGGCAGTGCGGTCGGTGCCACCAGGCCTGGTCACGGTCGCCGGGACAGAGGTTGGGGGCATGGGTGGTCGTGCACTGCGCCTGGGTGCCCCCAACCTCCGCCAGGACCAAGGTTGGGTCGTGGGTGGTCGTGCACCGCGCCTGGGTGCCCCCAACCTCGTGACCCGGAAGCCAGGAACACGGCAGACGACGCCACCTCGCACCCGCTCCGCCAGCGCCGCGCCCTGCCCGTGACCTGCCCCCTACCTGCGTCGGAGTGCCGATGTGGTCGTTCGCCAGGACGCCTTCCGGGCTGATCGGTCGGTCAGGCGTCGGCCTGGAGCCAGGCCCGCAGCACGGCCCGATAGGCGGCGTCATAGGTGTCGTAGTCGGCGCGCAGGCCGGATCCGGGCCAACCGGACGGCAGCAGCTCCGGCGGTAGCAGCGGATCGGCCTGCAGGGCGCGCAGGACGGCGGCCGAGGTGACGAAGCCGCCGGCCAGGGCGGTCGTGTCACCCTCCCCGAGCGGGACGAGCAGGCGCGCCATCGTCCGACGGAGATCGGTGGCCTGCCTCGACCAGCCGCGCAGGGCCCATAGCCTCTCGGCGTCCGGCGCGGGATCGGGACGGGTCGCGCGCCAGCGGGTGCACCATCGCTCGACGACCGGGGCCGAGTCCGGCGAGCGCTCCGGGTCAAGGTTGTCGGGTCGGATCCACACCCCCTCGCGCGTCTCGGCGAGGCGGAGGGCCGCCAGCGCCTGGCGGAGGGCGACTCGGTCGGCCGCCGTCCGCCGGGTGTCGGCGTCGATGGTGGCCAGCTCCCAGGTGCCGTCCCACAGCCGCACCTCCGCCTGTCGGCTGGCGATCTGGCGCTGCTGGCGGCTGACGAGCCGGCCCGCCAGGCGGTAGCCGCCGGCGTCAGCGACGGCCTCCCCGGCGCTGACCATGCGGGACAACGCCGTCCGGGTGCTGCCCTCGCTGATGCCGAAGAGGGCGGTGGTGCGCACGAGCATCCGTGTGGGCAGCCGCGGTGGCTCGCTGCCGAGCAGGACCGAGGCCAGCACCGAGCGGGCCGTCAAGGGGATGTTACGACGTAGCGACATGTGTGGCTGGAGTGTAAGGTGTGGGCATGGTCAGCGTGCTGGATGTCCAGCCCACGATGGTGCCTCCGGCCGAGGTGCTCACCGACGTGCTGCCCACCGAGCGGCTCACGGCTTCGGGGATGGCCGTGCCGGAGGTGCGAGCCGAGCTGCGTCGCATCGCCGACCTGCGCAACGTGGGCACCGTCGTCGCCACCTGGGCCCAGGCGCTCGGCACCATCGGGCTGGCCGTGTGGATCGGGCACCCGCTGGCCTACGTGGCCGCCTTCCTGCTGATGGGGCCGGCCTTCGCCCGCTTTGCCATCCTCGGCCACGAGGCCGCCCACAAGCTGCTGTTCACCAACAAGCGGTGGAACGACGCCGTCGGTCGCTGGCTGGTGGCCTACCCGTCTTTCGTGCCCCTCGACGGCTACCGCCGCAGCCACTTCGCCCACCACAAGGACGAGTTCGGCCCGAACGAGCCGGACATGAACCTCTACAACGGGTACCCGATCACCGGGGCCAGCTTCCGCCGCAAGCTGGTGCGCGATGCGCGCGGGTCCTCGGGGTGGAAGAACCTCAAGGGGCTGCTGCTGGCGTTGCAGAGCCCGACCGCCCGCACCTTCGCCGTGCGCATCCTCGCCATGCAGGTGCCGCTCGTCGTCGCCGCCATCCTCGTGGGCCGCTGGTGGCTCTACGCGCTCCTCTGGCTCGGCCCGTGGCTCACGTCGTGGCGGGTCATCAACCGGCTGCGCGCCATCGCCGAGCACGGCGGGATGATGCGGTCCAAGGACCGCCGCCAGACGACCCACCACGTCCGCCAGTCGTGGCTGGCCCGCTTCTGCATGGTGCCTCTGAACACCGGGTGGCACCTGGCTCACCACGTCGACATGGGCGTGCCGTGGCGCAACCTCCCGAAGCTCCACGCCGAGCTCGAGGCGGCCGGCTACGTCACCACCGAGCTGACCTATCCCAGCTACCGGTCCCTGTGGCGGGCTCTGCGCGCCCGGCCAGCGGGCTAGGGCTCCACGATCACCGGGTCGCCGGAGCGGATGGTGCCGGGCTCCCGCACCCAGGCGTAGGCGCGACTCCAGCCCGGATGGCGATCGTGGGACATGCGGTTGAAGTCGCCGCCCGTGAACCACCGAGCGTTCTTCTTGCACGGGACGGCGTAGGCGGAGATCTCCGCTAGGACGTCGCCGACGAGGAGCTGCACGCCGGGGCGGATCGTCGACCAGTCGACGCCGGTCACGGTGATGTTCTCGCCGGCCAGGCCCGGGGCGATGGGGTGACCCTCGGCCTGCAGCGCACCGATGACCTCGCTCGACCACAGGCAGAGCGCCTGCAGCGGGCGTCCGTGGTGCTTGCGCGTGGCCTGGCGGTCGCCCACCAGGCCCCGGTCGCCGACCTCCGCCACCTCCACCGGCAGCTTCGGGACGCCACCGTCTGACGCGTGGAGGGCGGCGACCACGCCTGCCTGGGTGGGCGCTCCGGCGCCGAGCAGGTGCAGGCCACGACCCACGTCGCCCAGGTGATGGCTGACGTCGTGGACGACGTGGCGGACGATCCAAGCGGCGTCCACCTCGAGCTGGCCCAGGGTGACCGTTCGCTTCCAGGCCGAGTCTCGAGCGGTCAGGCCGAGCGTCCGTTCGTGCACCGCATCCAAGGCAACCCGCAGCCGCTCCAGGCCGGCGTCGAAGCCGATCGACGGATCCGGGGTGGGCTGCTCTGGCTTGGTGGACAGGGTTAGGTGGTGGTCGCCGAGCGCCCGCGCAAGCAGATCGTGCATCGTCTGAGTGACCCGGGCGCTGTGCACGGCGTACTCGGTGGCCGACCAGACCTCGGGCGCAGGGCGGGCGTCGAGGGCAGCATCGTCCACGCCCTCAGTGGTCTGGGCCCACATGGGACTGAGGGCCCGGAGCGTGCCGCGAGCGTCCTGGAGGTCGTACTGCGCCCCGTCGAACCGACAGGCCCCGCAGGTCTCGGGCGGTGTGGGCACGAGGGTCAGGCCAGGTCGTCGTGGTCGTGCGGGTGGGGTTGGGCCTGGGTGACCGCTTCGAGGGCGGGATCGGGCACGATCCGTAGGGACCGGCGCCCGGCCTCCTCGGCCAGGGAGAGCACCTCGCGCAGGGGGAGTCCGGCTCGCTGCGCCACGCGAGCGGCGTCGTCGTGCTCGACCTTGACCCGGCCCGGGCTGATCTTGATCCGCACCGCGTAGCCGGCCACGTCGACGGTGTCGGCTCGGCGGGCGCTGGGCCAGCGGTCGAGCCCGGTGCCGCGCACGCCGAGCGAGCCCGTCTCTGCGGTGAGCACCTCGGCGACCTGGGTGCTGAGCGCTACGTCCGCCAGGGCCGAGACGGTGTGGGCGGGCCGACCCTTCTTCATGACGATGGGAGTGACCCACGCATCGTGGGCGCCGGCGGCCAGCAGGGCACCGATGGCGTGGGCGAGGGTTCCGCCTGTGGCGTCATCGACGTTGACCTCGAGCAGCACCACCGGCTGGCCGCCGAGCACGGCCTCGCTTGGCGTGCCGATCACGACCTGGGTGGCGTTGGGCTGGCCGTCGATGTCGCGGCTGCCGGCACCGAACCCGCTGCAGTCGATGGTCATGGGCGGCAGCGGTCCGAACCCGGAGGTCAACGCCGCCACGAGTGCGGCGCCGG
>JBDSUN010000217.1:0-5942 GCA_039927735.1 Acidimicrobiales bacterium
CAAGTTCTTCCTGTACACCATGTTCGGCTCGGCGCTGATGCTGATCGCGTTCCTGGCGCTGTACTACAAGACGGGCGCCGAGAGCTTCTCGATTCCGTACCTGATCGAGCACGGCTCGACCATTGCGAAGAACACCTCCATCTGGATCTTCGCCGGCATGTTCATCGGGTTCGCGGTCAAGGTGCCGATGTTCCCGTTCCACACTTGGCTGCCTGACGCACACACGCAAGCCCCCACGGCGGGCTCGGTCATCCTGGCCGCCATTCTGCTGAAGCTGGGTACCTACGGCTTCATTCGTATTGCGCTCCCGATCCTGCCGCAGGCCGCTGAGAAGTGGGCACCGGTCATCGGTGTCCTCGCCGTCATCGGCATCATCTACGGCGCGCTGGGCTGCCTCGCCCAGACCGACATGAAGCGCCTCATCGCCTTCTCGTCCGTCGCCCACATGGGCTTCGTCATGCTCGGCATCGCCACCCTCACCGACTTCGGGCTCAACGCCGCCGTGTTCGGCATGGTTGCCCACGGCCTCATCACCGGCATGCTCTTCTTCGTGGCCGGCTCGGTGAAGGAGCGGTTCCACACCCTCGAGATCAAGCGCCTCGGGGGATTGCTGCTCCAGGCCCCGAAGCTCGGCTGGATCCTCGGCTTCTGCATCATGGCGTCGCTCGGCCTGCCCGGCCTGGCCGGGTTCTGGGGCGAGTTCCCCGCCATCCTGGCCGCCTACAACCCTGGTGCTGGCCTGTCCGAAGAGCTGTTCCGCGTCTACATGGTGATCGCCGCCATCGGCACGGTGCTGGCGGCCGGCTACCTCCTGTGGCTCTTCCAGCGGACCGCCTTCGGCACGCCGTCGGAGGAGTTCGCCGATGAGGAGATCCACGACGTCCACACCTCCGAGTACATCGCCTGGGTGCCGCTGCTCGTCCTCATCCTGGTGCTGGGCGTCTATCCCAACCTCATCTTCCAGGTCACCGACCCCGTCCTCACCTCCATGGGCGAGACGTTCCAGGCGCTGGGCAAGTAGCCGACCGTGCTCGCTGCCCTGCTCCAGGACGGAACGCCGTTCCTTCGGCCCGACGTCGACTTCCACGCCTTCGGACCGGAGATCGTGCTCGTCGCCACCCTCGTCATCGTCCTGTTGGCCGACCTGTTCACACCGGAGAGCTCGCGCGGCATCGTGCCGTCCATCGCCGGGATCGGCCTGCTGGCCGCCACCGTGCCGGTGCTGACCCTCGCCCTCGACGGGGTCGACCGGGCGCTCTTCGGGGGTGCCTACGCCGTGGACAACTTCGCCCTCGTCCTCAAGGCCATGTTCCTGCTGGCCGCCTACGTCGTGGTGCTGCTGTCGACCAACTACATCGCCGAGGGCGACTACGCCGAAGGCGAGTACTACTTCCTGCTGCTGTCTTCGGTGCTGGGCATGACGGTGATGGCGTCATCGCGGGACCTCGTGTCCATCTTCGTGGCCCTCGAGCTGCTCTCGATCCCCGCCTACATGCTCGCCGGCTGGCGCAAGCGCGACCTTCACGGGAACGAGGCGGGCGTGAAGTACTACCTGATGGGTGTGTTCGCCTCCGCTGTGATGCTCTACGGCATGTCGCTGCTGTTCGGTTACGCCGGCAGCACCCTGCTCACCGACATCGGCGCCCGCATCGCGCTGGACGAGACCACCCCGTTCATCACCCTCGGCATCGTGCTGGTGGTGATCGGCTTCGGCTTCAAGGTCTCTGCAGTGCCCTTCCACACCTGGGCGCCCGACACCTACGAAGGCGCGCCCACCCCCATCACCGCCTTCCTGGCCGTGAGCTCGAAGGCGGCCGGCTTCGTGGCGCTGCTGCAGCTCATCCTGATCGCGTTCGCCGGGCGCTCCGACGTCGTCGGCCCGCTCGTGTGGGTGCTGGCGGCGCTCACCATGACCGTGGGCAACCTCATCGCGCTGCGCCAGACGAACATCGTGCGGATGCTGGCCTACTCCGGGGTGGCCCAGGCGGGCTTCATGCTGGCGCCACTCGCGGTGGTGGGCACCAACCCCGTGGGTGCCGGTCGGGCCGTCATCACCTACATGCTGATCTACACGGCCATGAACCTCGGCGCCTTCGCCGTCGTGCTGGCTGTCGCGCGCAAGACCCGCAGCGCGGAGATCGAGTCGTGGGGCGGGCTCTTCGAGTACGCCCCCGGCCTCACCGTGCTCATGACCGTCTTCCTGTTCAGCCTGGCTGGCATCCCGCCGCTGGGTGGCTGGCTGGCGAAGTTCGTGGTGTTCCGCGCGCTGCTCCAGCCCGACCTCACCCCCGGTGGCGTCGCCCTGGCCGTGGTGGTCGGCGTGAACTCGGTAATCGCGCTGTACTACTACGCCAACGTGGCCAAGGAGATGTGGATGAAGCCCGTCCCCGACGGCGACAAGACCGCCGTGCGCATCCCCTTCTCCCTGGCCGCCGCCCTCACCATCTCAGTGGTCGTGACGGTCGCCTTCGGGGTCAGCAACCTCGCCACGCGGTTCGGCGACCTCGCCCTGTTCGTCCAGTAGGTCGGACGCGCCCGGACCCCGCCGCAGCGAGGTCCGGGAGGAGTGACTGGTGAGGTGCCCCAACCTGCGGGGCGCCACGGGTCAGTCGTCGTCGCTCCCGTGGCCTGAGCTGTCGTCGTCGTCATCGTCATCGTCATCGTCAGGTTCGTCGTCGGCATCGTCGGCATCGTCGACCTCGTCGCCGCTCCCGGGGCCCGAGCTGTCGTCGCTGTCGTCGTGGCCGTGGCCACTCAGGTCTACGTCGTCCGCTTCGTCGTCGGCGTCGTCGACGATGCCGTTCTCGGTGCGGAGGTCGGTTCCAGCGGCGTCATCCCGTACCCGGACGCGCTCACGCACCTGGCCGTCCTCGAGCTCGACGTTGACCTGCACCCGCTTGGAGCCGGCTCGGAAGTCGACCTCGACCTCGCGCCCGGCGGGCTGCTCCACCTCGACTCGCCACCCGGCGGCCGGGGTGGCCGCGACGAGGCGGAGGCTTCCACCTTCGACAGCGACCACGACGTTCCCGGCGCCCGCTGCGTCGATCGAGCGGATGTCGGCGGCGGGATGTCCCGGCGCGGCGGTCACGGTGGTGGTCGTCACTCCTGCGGTGGTCGTCGTGGAGCCGTCGTCGTTGGTGGTGGTGGTGGAGCCGTCGTCGAGGCCGGGCGATCCGCTGCAGGCGGGGTCGTCGACGTGTTCGGCCTCGTCGCAGGGGCCGCTGACGTCCTCGCTGGAGGACGCGAACTGGAACATCGACGGGGCCGGTCCGGCTCCGATGATGAAGGCGACGGCGGTGGCGGCACCGAGGAGGCCGGCGGCCGCCGCGAGTCGGGTACGGGGGGTGGGCTCTGGCATGGGGAGATCCTGTCGTCGTGGGTGGCTGGCCGACTCACCATCAGCCACCGCCCGCTAAGGCGACCTCCGCTCTCCCTCAAGGGCAGGTGAAGGCCGCGGCGCTCAGTCCTCCTCGCGGACCTCTTCCTGGGGACCGCCGTCCCACCAGGCGTCGACACGGCTGCGATGGTCGTCACGATCGAACTCCACCCGCACGCCGTTGTCGTGGCTGTTGCTCACGTCCACCGAGAACCCGGCATCCGGGGTGGCGGCCAGAACCTCGACGCCCTCTGGGGCAAAGCGCAGGGTGGCCGTGCCGCCCACCAGGTCGTAGGTCCTGGTCGACGGTGCCGGGGCTGCGACCACGCTGGTGGTGGGCGAGAGGGCGGGCGGCGGGGGCGAGGGGGTCACCTGGCCCGGGCCAGGGTCGGAGCGGGGGGCGGCTGGGCCCGGGACGGTCGTCGGCGTCGCGGGCCCGGCTGCGCCCGGCGCGTCGGCCGGTGTGGTCGGTGGGATGGCCAGCGTGGTGGAGGGGGTGGGATCGGTGGTCGTTGTGGTCAGCTCGGGGTCGGCGGGCAAGGCGGCGAGCTCGTCGCGGACCTGCTCGGCGCTCAGCGGAGCCGGACGGCTCCCGGTGACCTGTCGGCCGACCATCGAGACGGCCGCGCTGGCCAGCAGCACGGCGAGGACGCCGACCCCGAACCACCCGATCACGTAGGGCATCGTCCTGCGCATCACACCATCCTGGGCCATTGGCCCTCTCGCTCGGCTCAACCAGGCCCTAAGGGCGGGTAAAGGCATCGCCGCACGCAGGTCGTCGTGTCCTCGTGAGGCGTAGCGTCGGACCGATGGCATCGGTGCTCGTGATCGAGGACGACCAGCGGATCCGGGAGGCCGTGGCCCGATCCCTGACCGACGGCGGCCACGCAGTGCGCACCGAGGCCCGGGGCTCCGATGCCCTCAGCGTGGTGGTCGACTGGCGTCCAGACGTGGTGGTCCTCGACCTCGGCCTCCCGGACCTCGACGGCACCGATGTCCTGCGCATGGTCCGCAGCGTGTCGACCGTGCCCGTGATCGTCGCCACCGCCCGCGACGACGAGGCCGAGATCATCCGGGTGCTCGACGCCGGTGCCGACGACTACGTCATCAAGCCGTACTCGGCCGCTCAGCTCGACGCCCGCATCCGCGCCGTGCTGCGCCGGGGGGTGGCGCCCGGCACCGAGGGGCCGTCCGTCATCGTCGTCGGCGATCTGCTCATCGATCCCGAGCGCCGGGCCGCCACGCTGGCGGGGGTCGCCCTCGACCTGACGCGCCTGGAGTTCGACCTCCTAGCCCACCTCGCTCGCCGATCCCCCGAGGTGGTGCCCCGGCGCGAGCTCCTCGCCGAGGTGTGGCGCCAGCCGCACGGCGGGGCCGACAAGACGATCGACGTCCACCTCTCCTGGCTCCGTCGCAAGCTCGGCGAGTCGGCGGCCAGCCCGCGCTACCTCCACACCGTCCGGGGTGTGGGCCTGAAGCTCGAACAGCTCGGCGGCTAGACGGCCGTGCGCCGACGGCTGTTCCTGGTCACCTTGGCGGTCACCACCCTCCTCGTGGCCGCCTTCGCCCTTCCGCTGGCTGTCCTGGTCAGGGAGGTCGCGCGGGATCGGGCGATCACCGACGCCGAGCGGGCCCTGGCCTCGTTGGCCACCGTGCTGGCCGTCGACCCCGAACCGGCGCTGCTGGAGGCGGCCGTCCAGCAGACTGCCCCTGGCCGGGACGGGCGGCTGAGCGTGCTCCTCGCCGACGGTAGGCAGCTGGGAGACGAGAGCCCGGCTGATTCGGACGCCGTAGCACTAGCGCGCGACGGCAACGCCTTCTCCCGCTCGGGACAGACGGGTGTCGACGTCTACACGCCGGTGGTCGTCGGCGAAGACGTGGTGGTGCTGCGGGCCCGAGTGCCGGACGACCTCCTCCTCGAAGGGGTGAGATCCTCATGGGCCGTGCTGGCGGCGGTGGCCGTGGTTCTGATCGCCGTCTCGGTGGTGGCCACGGATCGGCTGGCTCGCAGCGTGACGCGCCCGGCGGCTGATCTGGCTCGGACCAGCCGCGAGCTCGCCGGGGGCAACACATCAGCTCGGGCCGACCCCTCGGGTCCACCGGAGATCGCGGCCGCGGCGGTCGCCCTCAACCGCCTGGCCGACCGGATCGACGAGCTGCTCACCGCTGAGCGCGAGCGGGTGGCTGATCTCTCGCACCGCTTGCGCACGCCGCTCACCGCCCTCCGGCTGGACGCCGAGAGCCACGGTGCCGTGGCGCTCCTGGAGGACGTGGATCGGCTGGAGGCCGAGGTCAGCGAGCTCATCCGTTCGGCCCGGCGCCCGCTGCACGAAGCGGTGACCGTGCGATGCGACCTCGCCAGGGTGATGGCCGACCGCGCCGCGTTCTGGGGGGCGCTGGCCGCCGATGACGGTCGCCGGTGGACGAGCAACGCTCCCCCCGGGGATCGCTACCTGGTGCGATTGTCCTCGGGGGACGCCGAGGCTGCCATCGACGTGCTGATCGGGAACGTCTTCGCCCACACCCCGGACGGCACGCCCTACGCCATCGAGGTGGCGCCCGCCGG
>JBDSUN010000218.1:0-4294 GCA_039927735.1 Acidimicrobiales bacterium
CCGGCCGCGATCCCCGCGACCTCCCCGGCTGCCGACACGAGCGACGACTTCGTGGCGCTGGGCCCGGTGGCCGGCACCTCCGGGCCGGGCCGGCCATGGTGGCGGTTGGCGCTGCTCACACCCATCAGCCTGGTCGGTGGCTTCGGAGCCGCCTTCGCTCGCCGCACCAGCCGCGCCATCTCGCGATGACCTGAGGCCGGGCCGCCGTCACACCCTCTGCGTAGGGTCGTGGATGTGCCTTTCCGCCGCCGCCGCCGCTACGATCAGCCGGTCAATTCGACGCCCTGCCCCCACCGTGGGGGCCCCGGCTCGGCCGGGTCCAGAGGGAGGATGTACGCCCATGCGGGCCTATGAGCTCATGGTCATCTTCGAGTCCGGTCTCGACGACCAGGCCATCGATGACCAGGTGAAGTCGGTGGCGGCCCAGATCGCCGCCCGAGGCGGCACCGTCGCCAACACCGACCGTTGGGGTCGGCGACGCTTCGCCTACGAGATCGACCACAAGCAAGAGGGTTACTACGTCGTCTGGGAGCTCACCTCCGAAGGTGGCGACCTGGAGGCCCTCGAGCGGGCCCTGCGCCTTGCGGACGACGTCGTCCGCCACCAGCTCGTCCGCCTGCCCGACGGGGAGGCCGCCCGCCGCGG
This sequence comes from Acidimicrobiales bacterium, assembly GCA_039927735.1. Lineage (GTDB taxonomy): Bacteria > Actinomycetota > Acidimicrobiia > Acidimicrobiales > VFJN01 > VFJN01. Next base: position 646 of record JBDSUN010000218.1, read on the forward strand.
CCTGCTCGGCGATGGTCAGGCAACACCGGCTGCGGCCGGATAGGAGTTCAACGAACATGGCAGACAACACCGTCACCGTCATCGGCAACGTGACCCGCGATCCGGAGCTGCGCTTCACGCCCTCGGGTCAGGCCATCGCCTCCTTCGGGCTGGCCGTCAACCGTCGCTGGCAGAACCGCCAGACCCAGGAGTGGGAGGAGAACGTCTCGTTCTTCGACGTCACCTGCTGGGCCCAGCTCGGCCAGAACGTGAGCGACACCCTCGTCAAGGGGGCCCGCGCCATCGTCACCGGCCGTCTCGACCAGCGCTCCTGGGAGACCGATCAGGGCGACAAGCGCTCGAAGGTCGAGATCATCGCCGACGAGGTCGGCCCCAGCCTGCGCTGGGCCACCGCTGACATCACCCGCAACGAGCGCAAGGAGGCCGGCGACGGCCCCGCATCCGGCGGAGGCGGCGGCAACCGCCCCGCCCAGAACCAGGCCCCCGCCGGCTACGACCCCGCTGAGGAGCCCTTCTGATGGCCAACAAGCCCGTGCGCACCAAGAACAAGGACAACGCTCGCCGCGCCAAGAAGAAGATCAGCCTGCTCATCACCGAGCGGGTCGAGTACGTCGACTGGAAGGACGTGAACCTGCTGCGCCGGTTCATGTCGGACCGGGCCAAGATCCGGGCGCGTCGGGTCACCGGCAACAGCACCCAGCAGCAGGCCGAGATCGCCCGGGCCATCAAGAACGCTCGGGAGATGGCCCTGCTGCCCTACGCCAGCAAGGTCACCCAGACCCGCGGTCCGAAGCGCGACGGCGAGCGGGGCGGTCGTCGCGAGCGCGACCGCGACCTGCCGGCGCCCGACACGGCGCCGATCAGCCGCGACGTCAGCACCGAGGAGCTCGGCAGCGAGGGCTCAGAAGGTGCTGATGGTGCCGATGGTGCCGCCGAGGGTGGCGAGCTCGTCGAGACCCAGGTCGGCGCCGCCGAGGGCGAGTCGTGAAGCTCGTCCTGCGCACCGACGTGGCCCAGATCGGCAAGAAGGGCGACATCGTGGACGTGGCCGATGGCTACGGCCGCAACTTCCTGCTCCCCAAGGGCCTGGCCTTCCTGGCCTCGGCCGGCGTCGAGACCCAGGCCACCTCCATGCGCCGCAACCGCGACGTGCGCGACGCCTCCGATCGGACCGCCGCCCAGGACATCGCCACCAAGCTCGTCCCCCAGGTCGTGACCATCACGGCCCGCTCGGGGGCCGAGGGCAAGCTGTTCGGCTCGGTCACCACGATGGAGATCGCGGAGGCGGTGACGGCGCAGACGGGCATCGAGGTCGATCGACGCCAGCTCCACCTCGACGAGCCCATCAAGACGCTCGGCACCCACCTCGTCCCGGCCAAGCTCCACGCCGAGGTCGAGTTCCCCATCACCATCGAGGTCGTCACCTCCTAGCCGTCCGGGTCGGCGCTGGTCGCCGGCCCGAACGTGCCTGTCTTCGACGCGCCCCCGCCCACTCCGTCCACAGGTCTGTCCACAGCCAGAAGGGCAACGTCCCCAGGGTTTCCCCAGGGTTGTCCCTCTGGCGGCCCACAGGCCCGAGGGAGGAAGGTGAAGCCCCCATGCCACCCCAAGTCGACGACCGAGAACGCAGCTCCCGCCAGGCCGCCGGCCGGGTGCCTCCGCACGACCTCCAGGCCGAGGAGTCCCTGCTCGGAGCCATGATGCTCTCGGCCGAGGCCATCGCGGCGGCGGCGGGGATCGTCACGGCCTCCGACTTCTACAAGCCTGCCCACGGCCACGTCTACGACGCCGTCCACACGCTCTACGCGTCCGGGCAGCCGGCCGACTCGGTCACCGTGGCTGACGAGCTGCGCCGGGCCGGGCTCCTGGAGGCCATCGGCGGCCATGCCGTGCTGGCGCAGATCATGTCGTCGACGCCAGCCACCACCAACGCCGACCGCTACGCCCGCATCGTCGAGGAGTACGCCCTCCTGCGCCGCCTCATCGGGGTGGCGGGTGAGATCGCCGAGCTCGGCTACTCGGTGCCCGACGACGTCAGCAAGGCGCTCGACCGGGCCGAGTCGCTCATCTACGACGTCAACGAGCGACGCGTCACCGACACCACCCAGCGCCTGTCGAGCCTGCTCTCGGAGAACCTCGACCGCCTCGAGCTCCTCTACGAGAAGGGCGACGCCATCACGGGTACGCCCACCGGCTACTTGGACCTCGACCAGCTCCTCTCCGGCCTGCAGCCCAGCTCGTTGGTCGTGGTCGGCTCCCGCCCGGCCATGGGCAAGACGTCCTTCGCCCTCGGCATGGTCGCCCACGCCGCCCTCGAGGCCACCAAGCCATCGCCCGTGCTCTTCTTCTCCCTCGAGATGAGCAACCTCGAGCTGTCCCAGCGCCTCCTGTGCGCCGAGGCCCGCGTGGACTCCACCCGGGTGCGCAACGGCCAGCTCCAGGCCGATGACTGGCAGAAGATCTCCCGGGCCATGGGCCGCCTGGCCGAGGCGCCCATCTGGATCGACGACAACCCGAACCTCACGATCATGGAGATCCGGGCCAAGGCCCGCCGCCTGAAGAGCCAGATCGGCAGCCTCGGCATGATCGTCATCGACTACCTCCAGCTGATGACCGGTCGGTCCAACGCCGAGAACCGTCAGGTCGAGGTGTCCGAGCTCAGCCGTGGCCTCAAGATCCTCGCTCGCGAGCTGGAGACCCCGGTCGTCGCTCTCTCTCAGCTCTCCCGGGGACTCGAGATGCGAGCCGACAAGCGCCCCATGCTCGCCGACCTACGCGAATCAGGCAGCATCGAGCAGGACTCGGACGTCGTGATGTTCATCTACCGCGAGGAGGTGTACGACCCGAAGCCGGAGAACGCCGGCCAGGCCGAGATCATCGTGTCCAAGCACCGGGCCGGCCCCACCGGGGTCGTCCAGCTCGCCTTCCTGCCCCAGTACACCCGATTCGCCAACATGGCGCGAGGCTTCGACTGATGGACACGAGCGAGGCCTACCGAACGGTGCGGGAACGGATGCTCGGGCTGGTGGACGGCGTGGACCCGACCACGCCGGTGCCGCCGTGTCCGGAGTGGACCGTGCGGGAGCTGCTGGCGCACGTCACCGGGGTGGCCGCTGACGTGGTGGCCGGCCGGCTCGAGGGGGCCGGCACCGACCCGTGGGTCGAGGCGCAGCTCAGCGCCCGGGCGAGAGCGCCGATCGAAGAGATCGCCGCCGAGTGGGCGGAGACCGGGCCTCAGGTCGACGACATCTGCGCAGCGCTGGGCGATGGCATCGCCCAGCTCATCTTCGACACCGTCTCCCACGAGCAGGACCTGCGGAACGCCCTGCGCCACCCCGGAGGCCGCCACGGCGCCCTTGGCATCGCCGTGCGATGGGTCAGCGACGCGTGGGCCGGCGGAGCGCTCCCCTCCGGTGCGCTCCGGATCGTCGCCGGGCCGGTGGACGTGACCCGTGGCGAGAGCACTCCCATCGCCTCCGTGCTGCTCGAGCCGTTCGAGGCGCTGCGGACGCTGTCCGGCCGTCGGAGCTCCGACCAGATCCTCGCCCTCCCGTGGGATGGCGATCCCAAACCCTCTCTGGGCGCCTTCACCTGGGGTCCCTTCACCCCGCGGGTCGAGCCGCTCGCCGAGCGGTGAGTCCGGGGCTGG
>JBDSUN010000219.1:0-6277 GCA_039927735.1 Acidimicrobiales bacterium
CGGCGAAGGGCGTGCTCTTGCGGGAGCCCTTGAAGCCGACGTTGCCGGCCGAGGCCCAGGAGAGGACGTTGCCCTCCTGGTCGGTGATGGTGATGATCGTGTTGTTGAACGAGCTCTTGATGTGGGCGACGCCGTGGGAGACGTTCCTGCGCTCGCGCTTGCGAGGGCGACGTCCCCCCGGCTTCGGCTTGGCCACTACTTCTTCACCTTCTTCTTGCCGGCGACGGTCTTCTTGGGGCCCTTGCGGGTGCGGGCGTTGGTCTGGGTGCGCTGGCCGCGGACCGGCAGGCCCTTGCGGTGGCGCAGGCCCTGCCAGCAGCCGATCTCCATCTTGCGGCGGATGTCCTGCTGGACCTCCCGGCGCAGGTCGCCCTCGACCTCGAGGTTCTGGTCGACCCAGGAGCGGATCTGGTTGACCTCTTCGTCGGTCAGGTCACGGACCCGGGTGTTGCGGTCGAGGCCGAGGCCGTCGCAGATCTTCTGCGACGTCGTCCGGCCGATGCCGAAGATGTAGGTGAGGGAGATCTCCAACCGCTTCTCGCGGGGGATGTCGATGCCGGCGATGCGTGCCATGGGTGCGGGTGCTGGTTCCTCTCTAGCCCTGGCGCTGCTTGTGCCGGGGGTTGGTGCAGATGACCCGGACACTGCCGTGCCGACGGATCACCTTGCACTTCTCACAGATCTTCTTGACGCTGGGGCGGACCTTCATCGGGCGCTCTCGTTCACTTGTACCGGTAGGTGATCCGACCTCGGGTGAGGTCGTAGGGGGTGAGCTCCACCTGGACGCGATCACCGGGCAGGATGCGGATGTAGTGCATGCGCATCTTCCCGGAGATGTGGGCGAGCACCTTGTGCCCGTTCTCGAGCTCCACCCGGAACATGGCGTTCGGGAGGGGCTCGGTCACCGTGCCCTCGAGCACGATCGCGTCTTCCTTGGGCTTGGCCAGAGTGGTGCTCCTGAGTGCAGAGATGACCGGCCGGGTCGACGGCTGCACGGCGAGTGCAGGCGCGAAGGGGACCCAGGGCCGAGGGGTGATGCTAGCGCAGGCACGGCGGAGGTCCAACTCGACGCTCCACGCCGGCCACAGCCATCTGCAGCACCGATCACCCTACCCCCCGGGTCAGGGCCGGGTGAGGATCTCCGGGCCGTGGTCGGTGATGGCGATGGTGTGCTCGGTGTGGGCCGCCTTGGCGCCGTCGCGGGTGGCGACGGTCCAGCCGTCGTCGAGCAGGCGCGTGTCCGGGCGGCCGGCGCACACCATCGGCTCCACGGCGTAGGTCTGGCCGGGCGCCAGCTTGCGGCCCTTGCCCGGTCGCCCCCAGTTGGGGACGTCGGGCTCCTCGTGCATGGCCGTCCCGATGCCGTGGCCGGTGTACTCCCGCACCACCGAGAACCCAGCCGCCTCCGCCACCGCCTGCACAGCCGCGCCGATGTCAGACAGCCGCCCGCCCGGCTGCATGGCGGCGATCCCGGCGGCGAGGGAAGCCTCGGTGACCTCGATGAGCCGGGCATCCTCGGGATCGATCTCCCCCACCCCGGCCGTGAAGGCGGCATCCCCGTGCCAGCCCTCGACGATGGCCCCGCAGTCGATGGAGACGATGTCGCCGTCCTCGAGCCTTCGATCGCCCGGGATGCCGTGGACGATCACCTCGTTGGGCGAGGCGCAGATCACCCCGGAGAAGGGCGGGTGCCCGTACCCGAGGAAGTTGGAGCGGGCGCCCCGCCGCTCGATCACGTCCCGCCCGATCTGATCGAGCTCCATGGTGGTGACCCCTGGCCGGATGGCACGACGGATCTCCGAGTGCATCTCGGCAACGACCCGCCCCGCCTTCCGCATCTTGGCCAGATCAGAAGAGGAGCGTCCCACGGCAAGAGGATACGGCGGGCTAGGGGTACGGCGACGGGCAGTCAGCGCGGCCGAAGGCCGCACAGCAGTGGCTCGGGCCTGACGCTCTTTGTCAGGCCCGACGCAAGTCGATGGCAGCCACGAGTCGCGAGGTCACGTCGTCGGCGGGGCCGTAGCCATCGACCTCGACGAGGAGGTTGCGCTCCTGGTACCAGGCGATGAGCGGCGTGGTCTCTCGCTCGTACAGGTCGAGGCGCTTCTGGATGGCCTCGGGGGTGTCGTCGGCCCGCTGCACGACCTCACCGCCGCAGTTGTCGCACACCCAGCCGTAGCGGGGCGGGCTGTCCACCGAGTAGTTGGTGGCGCAGTCCGTGCACACGCGGCGGGCCGCCAACCGGGTGAGCACCACGTCGATCGGCACAACGAGGTCGATCACGAGGTCGAGCGGCTTGGTGCCCGTGATCGTGCCCAGCAGCTCGGCTTGGCCGACCGTGCGGGGGAAGCCGTCGAGGATGTAGCCCCGGTTGTGGGTGTCGTCGCTGGTGAGACGCTCGTCCACCACGCCGCCCATGATCTCGTCGGAGACGAGCTCGCCGCGATCCATGATGTCCTTGGCCTTGCGCCCGAACTCGGTGCCGTCCTTGACGGCGGACCGCAGCATGTCGCCGGTGGAGATGTGGGGGATGACGTAGTGGCGCGACAAGCGCACGCACTGGGTGCCCTTCCCCGCACCCTGGCGTCCGAGCAGGACCAGACGGGCGCCGGGGATCAATGCCGGATCCCCGGAGAGCTCACTTCAGGAAGCCCTCGTAGTTGCGCATCATCAGCTGGCTGTCGATCTGCTTCATCGTCTCCAGCGCCACGCCGACGGCGATCAGGATGGAGGTGCCGGCGAACGGGAAGTTCTGCACGTCGGCAAAGGCCAGCAGCATGGAGGGGAGCAGGGCGATGAACGCGATGAACAGCGCGCCCGGGAGCGTGATGCGCGACAGGATCTTGCCGAGGTAGCGCTCGGTCTGGGGGCCGGGGCGGATGCCGGGGATGAACCCGCCCTGCTTGCGGATGTTCTCCGCCTGCTGGGCGGGGTCGAAGGCGATTGCCGTGTAGAAGTAGGCGAAGCCGATGATGAGCAGGCCGTAGACGACCACGTAGGCGATGGAGTCGGGCTGCACCAGGTTGTCGTTGATCCAGCGCTGGACGCTGGCCCCCCAGCCGGAGGGTGGCAGGACGTTGGTGAGCAGGATCGGCAGGTAGAGCACGGAGCTGGCGAAGATGATGGGGATGATGCCCGACTGGTTCACCTTGAGCGGGATGTAGGTGCTCTGGCCGCCGTACATGCGCCGGCCCACCACCCGCTTGGCGAACTGCACCGGGATCCGTCGCTGGCCCTGCTCGATGAACACGATCGCCACCAGCAGTGCGACCGCAAGGAGCAGCAGGGCGATGAGCAGGGCGGTGCCCTTCTCGGCGTTGAGGCGGGCACCGGCACCGGGGAAGGAGCTCACCACCGAGGCGAAGATGAGCAACGACATGCCGTTGCCGATGCCTCGCTGGCTGATCAGCTCGCCCATCCACATGAGCAGGGCGTGGCCGGCGGTGAGGGTGAGGACGACGATGATCACGCGGAACGGTGTGAACACGGGCAGGACGTCCACGCCGGTGGTGTTGCCGCCACCGCCGAGCAGGCCCCCGCCGCCGTTGTGGACCAGGAAGGCCAGGCCGGTGGACTGCAGGAGGGCGATGGCCACGGCGAGGTAGCGGGTCCACTGCGTGATCTTGCGCTGACCGACGGCCCCCATCTGCTGCCACTCCTCCAGCTTGGGGATCACCACCGTCAGGATCTGCATGATGATCGAGGCCGTGATGTACGGCATGATCCCGAGCGCGAACAGAGCGAACTGGGTGAGCGCTCCGCCGGAGAACAGCTGCAGGAAGCCCACCACGCCTCCACCGGACTCGGCCTGGCGCTTGAGCTCCTGCACCTGGTCGAGGTCGATGCCGGGCGCGGGGATGAACGCTCCGAACCGGTACACGGCGAGCATCAGCAGGGTGAAGAAGATCTTCCCCCGGAGGTCGGGGACCCTGAACACGTTCCGGACGCTGGACAGCACGGGCTAGGGCTCCTGGTCAGCAGCGCTGCCAGCGGCAGCGGGGTGGCACTCTGGTCAGCGGTTGGCGAACTGGTTGCCCTGCACCGGAGGACGGCGGTCGCCCCAGGGCTTCGGCAGGATCTCCACCGTACCGCCGGCGGCGGCGATGGCTGCCTCGGCGGACTTGGAGAAGGCATGGGCCTTGACGGTGACCTTGCGGGTCAGCTCGCCCCGGCCGAGCACCTTGACGAGGGCGCCCTTGTGGGCGAGGCCCTTGCCCTGAAGCGTGGTCGGGCTCACCTCGTCCAGGCCGCTCTCCTCGATGGTGTCGAGGTTGATGCCGTGGTACTCGACGCGGAAAGGGTTGTTGAAGCCCTTGAGCTTCGGCAGCCGCATGTGCAGCGGCATCTGGCCACCTTCGAAGGAGGCGGGCACGCTGCCGCGAGCGCTCTGGCCCTTGGTGCCGCGCCCGGCGGTCTTGCCGCCTTTGCCCGCGATGCCGCGGCCGACGCGCTTCTTGCGCCGGTTGGACCCGGCCACGGGCTTGAGATCGTGGATCTTGATGGTCATGAGCTCTGCTCCTGCACCGAGACCAGGTGGGGCACGCGAGCAAGCATGCCTCGGATCTCGGGGCGATCGGGAAGGGTGTTCGACTTGCCGATCCGACCGAGGCCCAGCGCCCGCAGCGTGCCGCGCTGCTTGGGCTTGGTGCCGATGGCCGACCGGACCTGGGTGACGGTGATGGTGCCCTCGGCGGCGTCAGCCATCAGGCCACCACCTCAGGGACGTGGGGCTGCGGACCGCGCTCGCTGAGCTGGTAGGCGGCCAGCATGCCCTTGGGCACGAAGTCCTCGGGGTCGAGGCCCCGGAGGCGGGCGATCTCGTCGGGCCGCTTCAGCGACATGAGGCCGTTGATGGTGGCCCGGGCGACGTTGATGTGGTTCGACGAGCCGAGCGACTTGCACAGCACGTCGTGCACGCCGGCCTCCTCGAGGATGGCCCGGGCGGCACCGCCGGCGATGACGCCGGTGCCGGGAGCGGCGGGCTTGAGGAGCACCCGACCGGCGCCCATGCGACCGATGATGGTGTGGGTGACCGTGGAGCCGGCGAGGGGCACCTGGAAGAGGTTCTTGCGAGCCTCCTCGGTGCCCTTCTGGATGGCGAGGGGCACCTCCTTGGCCTTGCCGTACCCGAGGCCGACCCGGCCGTTGCCGTCGCCGATCACCACGAGGGCGGTGAAGCTGAACCGGCGACCGCCCTTCACGACCTTGGCGACGCGGTTGATGTTGATGACGCGTGACTCGCGCAGAGACGCATCGCTGGACGCACGCGGGTTCTCGCGCGGCTCGCGCTCACGGTCGCGGCGGGGGGGACCTGATCCGTTGGCCATCTAGAGCTCCAGTCCGGCTGCGCGGGCGGCGTCAGCCACAGCGGCGACGCGCCCGTGGTAGAGGTTGCCGCCTCGATCGAAGACGACCTTGGTGACGCCAGCGGCCTTGGCCCGCTCGGCGACGAGCTGACCGACCTTGGCGGCGGCGTCCTTGTTGCCCGTGCCCGAGTCACGGAGATCGGGCTCCGTGGTGGAGGCTGCGGCGAGCGTGCGACCGGTGCGGTCGTCGATCACCTGGGCGGAGATGTGCTTGTTGGAGCGGAAGACGGCGAGGCGCGGCCGCTCGGCCGAACCCGCCACCTTCTTGCGCACCCGACGGTGACGCCGGGTGCGGGACTCCCGCTTGTGCTGTGCGCTGACGGTCATGAGGTGTCCTTACTTGCCCGTCTTCCCGGCCTTCTTGGCGACGAACTCGCCGAGGTACCGGACGCCCTTGCCCTTGTAGGGCTCGGGTTTGCGGATCTTGCGGATGTTGGCGGCCACCTGGCCGACGATCTCCTTGTCGATGCCCTTCACGATGATGCGGTTCGGGGCGGGCGTCTCGAAGCTGATGCCCTCCGGGGCGTCGACGGAGACGGGGTGGCTGAAGCCGAGGGCGAGGTCGAGCTTGCTGGTGCCCTGGGCGGCGGCGCGATAGCCGACGCCGATGATCTCGAGCTCCTTCACGAACTCCTCGTGCACGCCCACTATCATGTTGTTGACGAGCGAGCGCACCAGGCCGTGGAGGGCCCGGTTCTGCCGCTCGTCGTTCGGGCGTTCCACCAGCAGCTCCTCGCCGTCTTGGCGCACGGTGATGGCGCCGGGGATGTCACGCTCGAGGGTGCCCTTGGGGCCCTTGACCGTGATGTGGGCCCCCGCGATCGTCACGTCGACGCCGCTGGGCACGGGGATGGGGGTCTTGCCGATGCGACTCATGGCGTCACCAGACGAAGCAGAGGATCTCGCCGCCC